>CADCWN010000096.1 GCA_902806415.1 uncultured Thermomicrobiales bacterium
ACATCCTGGCCTCCTCTCGCTGCTGGTGCCCGCGTCCCGGTGCGCGGCCCTCCGCACCGGACGGTACCACAGCAAATCCTGCTCCGCCGACACACCAGCCCAGCACTTTCCCAACAACATCTGCGCAGGGGGAAAAGCCCCGGTGCCCGCGCGGTCGCTGCACCAGGGCGGGGAGGCCGCCGTCGCGATAGGCGTTCAGCCAGCCGCGCACCGTCTTCGCCGTCCGTCGCCGCGGGAGCCCGCGCGCGGCCACCCGCGGGATCGTCTCGCCATCCGCGATCTTCAGCACCGCGCCGACCCGCTCCCGCAGGTAGGGGCGCGGGTCGCGATTGCGCGCGCGCTCCAACTCCCGCCGCGCGGCGGCGGTCAAGGTCAGCGTACGGGGGCGCATCGGGCACTCCTTCCGCGAGCCGTCGGGCCGTCGCTGCCAGCATACGATAGGGTAAGTAAGTTCGCCACCGCCATCAGGGGAGGGTCGCCGCCGAGGCGGCGGGGAGGGGTCAGAACGGCGTCACAGGATTTGCGCGGTCGAGAACTGCCGAAAGTGTCTCGGCATCCGGCGCGAGCGGCAGCAGGGCGAGGAGATCGCGCATCGCGGCCTCGACAGCGGCGCGGCCACCGGCGTGGTGCGCCTCGATCGTGATTAGCACATCAGTCGTGTCGTCGCGCGCGGCGCTCTCGGCGCTCTGCCGCCAGCACCAGCGCCGCGCGGTGACCAGGCCCGTGTCGTCGCTGAAAACGACCTCGCCCGGTGCGGGTGACTCCGGCTCGGACTGGCCGAGGTTGGTGAACCGCTCGTCGCCCCGCGCGAAGCGCACGACCGTGCCGGTCGGGATCGCGCGCAGATCGACGACCGCGATCGGCAAGGCGTGGCGGATACTGACCAGATTGCCGAGATCGACCAGCGCGTTGAGCGCGGGGATCGAGCCCGACTTGGTCAGCCGCCGCAGCAGCGCCTCCGCCGCGCAGCGATACTGCGTCGGATCGACGCCGAAGCCGCGAAAAGCCGCGCGCCACGCGGCGAGGGACGGCACCTGACTCAGCGGCGTGGTGCCGAGCCTGGCCAACGTCGCCGCCTGCTCCGCCGTGTAGGCGGCGCGTAGTTCCGTTGACGCGGGGCCGTTGCCCACGCCGCGCGCCAGGATTATCCCGCCGATCACGTCGGGGTAGCGCGCCAGAATTGCCTCGTCGTAGCGGAAGATTGTCATACCCCTTCTCCTCGCGGGCCGCCGAGCACCCGCTCGATCTGCGTGACCGCCGTCGCGATCCCATCCTCGGCGCGTATCGCGGCGCCGAGCGCCCCGGCGCGCTGGCGCATCACCGGATCATCGACGGCCTGCCGGATCGCCGCCGCCAGGCGCTCGGCGGTGAGCCGGCCTTTCGGGATCGGTCGCGGCCCCGCGCCGAGTTCGGCGACGCGCCGCCCCCAGAATGGTTGATCGCCCAGGTGTGGCACGGTAACGGTCGGGATACCGGCGCGCAGCCCCGCGGCGGTCGTCCCCGCGCCGCCATGATGAACGACCGCCGCCAGCCGTGGGAAGAGCCACTCGTGCGGTGCGGCGTCGAGCGGGAAGATGGCGGGTGGCAGTTCCCCGGAGCCGAGCCCGGCCCAGCCGCCGTGCAGGACCGCCCGCACCCCAGCCCGACCCACCGCCTCGACGATCAACCGGGTCAGTCGCGGTGCGTCTTCCGCCGTCATGCTGCCGAAACCGATGTACACCGGCGGCGAGTCGGCGGCGAGAAATCGCGCCAGATCGGGTGGCGGGGTCCAGTCGCGCCCTTCGTCGAGAAACCAGTAGCCGGTCGTGTGCAGCGTGGCGGGCCAGTCGGGCGGGTGTGGGACGACGTGGCGACTGTAGCCGAGGAGCTTGGGCGTTCGCGCCAGCGTGGACCGTACCCGCGACCACCCCTGCGGCGGCAGGCCGAGGGTCTCGCGGCGCAGGCGCGCATCCTGGGCACCATAGAGCCGCCACATGACCGGCTCGACGGCGAAGCGAGTGAAGAGGGCGTTGAGCACGCTGCGCCGACCGGGGAGCGGCGCGTTATTCGTCGCCGTCCCCTCGCGCGTCGGGACGAACGGCGGCTGCAACCAGGCGCTCAACTGCGGCACGCCTAGCTTCTCGGCGATCGAAGTCGCGTAGACGTCGGTGGTGAAGCTGCCGATGATCGCGTCGGCCCCCTGGCACGCCGCCCAGGCATCGTCGGTGGCGGCGGGGAAGGCATCGATCAGCGCCTTCATCAGCCGGACCTGGCGGAGCGGGTTCGTCCCCTCCTCCGCCCAGGCCCGCCCGATCGGACTCTGCATCATCTCGCGGATAGCGAACGACGCCGTGGCGACCTCCAGCCCATGCGAGGCCACCCAGGTGCCGAACTCCGCCCCCACGAAGAGCCGGACGCGATGACCGCGCGCCCGCAGCCCCACCCCGAGGGCGATCGCCGGTTGCACGTCGCCCCTGGTCCCCGCAGCGAGGATGACGATCAGCACGCCCTACCCCGCCGCGCTCAGTACCAGCGCGACTTATCGGCGACGTTGACCAGCGGCTGGCCGCCGACGAACCGGCGCACATTCTCCAGGACCACGCGCAGCCGCCGCTCCTCGATATGGGGGCCGTACCCGGCGCTGTGCGGCGTGATGATCACATTCTCCATCCCCCAGAGCGGGCTTGTGGATGGCAGCGGCTCGGTCTCAAAGACATCCAGCCCGGCCCCGGCGATCCACCCCTCGGTCAGGGCGCGCTCCAGCGCGGCGAGTTGCACGATCTTGCCGCGACCGATGTTGATGAAGAAGGCGGTCGGCTTCATCCGCCGGAACATGGCCTCGTCGAACAGGCCGGTCGTCTCGGGCGTCTGGGGAGCGCAGATGATCGTCGCATCGGCGCGCGGCAGCAGCTCGGCCAACGCCTCCGGGCCGTGGAGTTCCGCGACATCGGGCGGCGCGGTCCTCACCAGCGGATCGACGCCGATGATCGTCGGGCCGAACGGGGCGAGACGGCACGTCACCTCCCCGCCGATCCCGCCGAGCCCCATGACCAGGACGGTCATCGCGGCGGGGTCGAGCACCCTGACCTCATCCCCCTCCGCCCACTCGCGGGCGATCTGGCGACGGATCAAGCGCGGCAGATCGCGGCAGTAGCCCAGCAAGAGCGCCAGGACATGGGTCGAGATGTGGTCGTTCTGGATGTTCCGCATCCTCGTCAGCACAATGTCGCTGGCGGCGAGATCGGGGAAGACCACGCTCTCCAGGCTGATCGTCGGCGACTGGTTCCAGCGCAGGCGCGGCGCGTGCTCCAACAACTCCGGCGTCAGCCTCCCAATCCACCCCTCCGCCTGCGGTGCCGCCTCGCGCGCCTCCGCTTCGCTCGCGGGCGCGACAACTTCCATCGCGCCCGCCGCCTCGCGGATCGCCGCCACCTCTTCCGCCGGGATTTCCGGCCAGATCACCAGCGTCACAAGCCCCCCCTCACCTCACACAGACTCTTCGTTCGCGGCGGCAGTGTACCCGAAATACCGTAGCGGCGCGGTACACATCGCTACCCGACGCGGGCGAACTTTTGCAGCATGTGACACCCATCGGGGACCTCGCCGCGATTGACGCCGAACGTCCAGGTCACCTCGCCGACGTAGAGATCGCCGTGGGAATCGACGCAGATGTCGTGCGGCGCGACGAAATTGCCGGGCGCGCAACGGTCCGGACCACCCCAGCGCGCCAGCACCGCGCCGTCGGGCGCGAGGACGCTGACGCGACCGGGGCGGTCCTCGTTCGTCGGCCCGAGGCGGTAGGATGGGTCGCTCAGCTTCCGCCAGAGTTCGCTGACATAGGCACGCCCGGCGCGATCGAAGCGGATATTCGTCGGTCGCTGGATGTCGGTCCACTCGGTCAGGTACTCGCCTTCCGGGGTGAAGATCTGGACCCGATCGTTCTCCCGATCGGCGACGAAAACTCGCCCGTCGGGCGCGACCGCGACGCCGTGCGAGAGGTTGAACTGCCCCGGCCCATTCCCCGGCTCCCCCCACGAGCCCAGCAATTCGCCGCCCGCCGAGAAGCGATGGACGCGGGCGTTGCCGTAGCCGTCGGAAACGTAGAGATCGCCGCTCGGCGCGACCGCAAGGTTCGTCGGGCGATTAAATGGTGGCCCGCCGCGCACGATACTTTCCAGCGAACCGTCGTAGCCGGTGTCGGAGGCGACGCCCTTGGTGCCGAGAGTCAGGAGCAGTTCACCCTCCGGCGTGAATTTGTAGACGACCTGCGCGCCCTCATCGACGATGAAGACGCTGTCGTCGGGCGCGATCGTCAGGCCGTGCGTGCGCTCGGTGAATTGCCCCTCGCCCCAGGAGCCGACGAAGGTGCCGTCGCGCTCATAGATCAACACGCGCGGCTGCTGCCGACCGAGGACGAAGAGGCGGTCGCGCGAGTCGGTCGCGACGCCGACGACATCGCGGTGTGTGTAGCCATCCGGCAACTGCTCCCAGTCGGCGATCACTTCATAGCGCGGGGCGTCCATCGGTTGCCTCCTCCTGTCGATCTCCTCGGCGACGGTGGCGGCATCATAGCATGGGAAGCGAGCAGAGCAGCGGGCGATTGGAATCGCGCCTTGACACCACCCCGAATAGCGGTAGAGTGAAGCCTTCCGGTTATGGTGTTGCGGATAACACGACGGAGATGGGTGCAGGCGAGAGGAGGTCACGGCGATGGCGGTGACAGTGCGCGCGGGGCAGATCGACAGGTTGCGCGCGGAGCGGATGGCCGGATCGGCGGCGCTGCACGCGCGGGCGCGCAACGTCTTCCCCGATGGGGTGACGCACGATGGGCGCTACATGGAACCATTCGCCCTCTACTGCACCCACGCGCAGGGGCCGCGCAAGTGGGATGTGGACGGCAACGAATTCGTGGACTACTTCGGCGGGCATGGCGCGCTCCTGCTCGGCCACTCGCACCCGGCGATCGTGGAGGCGCTGGCGCGGCAGGCGGCGCGCGGCACCCATCTCGGGGCGTCGCACGAGGCGGAGGTCCGCTGGGGCGAGTTGGTGCAGGAGATCGTGCCGTCGGCGCGCGGCGGACTGGTGAAGTTCACCTCGTCCGGCACCGAGGCGACGATGCTGGTGCTGCGCCTCGCCCGCGCTTTCACCGGCAAAGAGACCGTCTGCAAAGCGAACGGCGCGTTCCACGGCTGGCACGACTACGCGACGATGGCGATGGTGCCGCCCTACGACGAGCCGAACTCGGCGGGGATCCCGCGCGGCGTGCGCGAGAGCATCGTCAGCGTCCCGCCACGGGAGGTCGCGGCGTTGCGCGCCCTCCTCGACAGCCGCGACGACATCGCCGCCGTGATCGTGATCGCCGACGGTGCCGGGACCGACTATCTTCAGGCGGTGCGCAATCTGACCAGTGAGCGCGGCGTCCTGCTGATCTTCGACGAGGTCGTGACCGGCTTCCGCTACGCCCCCGGCGGCGCGCAGGAGTATTACGGCGTCACCCCCGACCTGACGACGCTGGCAAAAATCCTGGCGGGCGGACTGAACGGCGGCGCGATCGTCGGGCGCGCGGAGATCCTCGGGCGCTTCCTGCAGAGCGAGGACGAAAGTTGGGCACGGCACGAGCGCGTGCCGCACCCCGGCACCTACAACGGCAATCCACTCTCGGCGGTGGCCGGGATCGCCTGCCTGGAAATCGCGCGCGACCCCGCCACGCAAGAGCGGGCGACGGCGGCGGCGAACGGCTTGCGCGCGGGCTTCGCCGAGGCGTTGGCGCGGCGCGGCGTCGCGGGCAAGGTCGGCGGGCCGGTCTCGCTCGCCCCGGTCAGCTTCACCGAGCCGAAGATTCCGGGGCGGAAGCTGCTCCACCGCTTCCGCGCGGCGATGCAACTGGGCGGTGCCGACCCATCCGGCTTCAACTTCATCGTCTCCGCCACCCACGGGCAGGCCGAGATCGATCAGACCGTCGAGGCGTTCGACAACGCCCTGGTGATGTTGCAAGAAGAGGGATCATTGTGACGAGCGGGGGCGTGGGGAGACGGAACAGGAGCCACGGAGACACGGAGAGGGGCGGGGAGGATCGGGTATTGAAGGTAAGGCATTGCGGGCGGGCGTACGGGCGTATGGCTTACGCCCATCCTCGGTGCCTTGCTCTCGGCACGGCAGCATCCTTTACCTCGTTCCTTCTCCCCGCCCCCTCCGTGTCTCCGTGGCTCCTGTTCCGTCATCCACTACGCCCACTCAACACGGAGGTATCGAATGCGCTACGTCTTCTTCGATGACAACGAACTCGGGGTCTTGCAGGATGGTCGTGTCTACAGCATCGCGCCGCTGATCGCCGAGGCGGGGGCGCACGACGCCCAGGAGGCGCTGGAATACCTGATCGCCAACGAGTCGTTGCTGCGCCCGAGCATTCGGGAGGCACTGGCGACGCAGGAGGGGCGCGAGGTGGGCGGCGTGCGGCTGCGCCCGCCGGTGCAGCGCCCCTCGAAGTTGCTCTGCGCGTTCGCGAACTATTATGAGGACGGCGCGCGGAAGGAAGTGCCGCTCGATCTCTTCCTGAAATCGCCCGCATCGATCATCGGGCTGGGCGACACGGTCCATTTGCCGCCAGTCGAGGCCACAATTTTCCACCACGAAGCGGAGTTAGCCCTGGTGATCGGCAAGCGCGCCACGCGCGTCCCCGCCGACGAGGCGATGCGCCATGTCTTCGGCTACGTCCCGTTCATGGACATCTCCGCGCGCGGCACGAGCGGGCGCACAATGTTCCAGGGCAAGTCGTACGACACGTTCGGACCGCTCGGCCCGGCCCTCGTCACCGCCGACGAAATCCCTGACCCGCACGACCTCACTGTGCAACTCTCGGTCAATGGCGAGCCGCGCCAGCGCTATCACACCAGCGACATGGCGAATCGCATCCCGCAACTGATTGCATTCGCCTCGTCCGTCTGCACCCTCGAAGTCGGCGACATTCTCGCGTGCGGCACGAATCACCAGGGGCTCGGGCCGGTGCAGGACGGCGATATGGTCGAACTCACAATCGAGCGACTCGGCACCCTCGCCGTCAACGTCCGCGACCCGCAAGGCCGCACCTGGGAGCGCACCATCGACGAGGGAATGGCGAAGATGGTCAGGCAAATGTGATCGAGTGGCGAGTGCCGAGTTGAAAGTGCCGAGTAGATTGGTTCGTCGATAGTTCGTGCTTCGTACTTCACTCGGCACTTTCAACTCGGCACTCGCCACTCCGTCAGTATTTTTCCTCGTGGACGATCTCGCTGAGGGGTTTGCGCGCTTGCGGGCGTTTCGGGCGGGCGCGCTGGGCTTCCCCGTCGGGGTAGCCGATCGAGATGATCGTCTTGACGCGGCGCTCGGCGGGGATGCCAAGGAGCGCCTTGGCGTCGGCGCTGCCCTGACCGACGAGCCAGCCGATGCAGGAGCCGAGGCCGTGCGCGGCGGCGGCGAGCATGATCCGCTCGCAGAGGCGGCCCTCGTCATAAATCTCCTGCTCCTCGTAACCCGGCACGCCGTTCATCACCAGGACGATCCCGAGCGGCGCGCCAGCGAGATGCTGGGCATAACCCTCGACGTCGGTCAGCGCCCGTCGCGCGGCGGGATCGCGGACGACGACCAACTCCCACGGCTGACGGTTGCTGGCGCTGCCGGACCAGCGCGCCACATCGAGAATATCATCGAGCGCCCCCTGCGGCACCGGCTCAGGGCGGAAGGCGCGGACGGCGCGCAGGCCACGGAGGAAGGCGATGCGATCGTGAGCGGCGGTGTCGGCCATCGGTGAACCCTCCTTGGTTTTAGCATCGGCTTCCGACAGATTCGCGATCGGGCGTCCCCCTCGACAACGCCCGCCTTGCGGCAGCCATTCCGAGAACCGCCAGCGCTCACTCTCTCCATTGTTCACCTCGCCCGACGATGCGCGTACAATAGCAACGTCAACGGCGCGATGACCGCGCCGCGCCTGATGGCGCGAAGGAGGCGAGGATGGAGATCGGTCTCGGCATCGATCCCGGAGCGGGATTGACCTTCCCCCAGCACCGCGAGGTCGCGCGCGCGGCGGCGCAACTCGGCTACGAGAGTATCTGGACCCCCGCCGGGGTCGGCAACGACGCCTTTCAAACCTGCGCCCAGTGGTGGGGCGCGAGCGCCGAGGTGACCGACGGCGGCCTCGGGACCGGGATCTCGGTGGTGCCGGTGCCGATCTGGTCGGCCCCCGCACTGGCGACAGCGGCGGCGACCCTCGGTGAACTGACGGGTGGGCGCTTCATCCTCGGGGTCGGGTCAGGGAGCGTCTACAGTCCGGGCTACCGGCAGATGCTCGGCGTGCCGGATTGGAAGCCACTGCCCCTGATGCGCGATTTCCTCGTCACGCTGCGCGGGCTGCTGGCGGGCGAGCGCATCGATTACGCGGGGACGGCGGTGAACCTGCGCGGCGTCAGCCTGGGGCGCCGCAAGGATGCGCCGCGCGTGCCGGTCTACCTCGGCGCGCTCGGGCCGGGGATGCTGCGCCTGGCGGGCGAGGCGTCCGATGGCGCGGCACTGAACTGGTGCAACCCGGAGCAGATCGCCTGGAGCCGCGAGCGGGTCGCGGAGGGGGCGGCGCGGGCCGATCGCGACCCCTCCGAGGTGCGGATCGTCGAGTACATCCGCGTCTGCGTCGATGACGACGAGGATGCGGCGCGGCGCGCCCTGGCCCGCGCCATCCTCCCCTACGCGCTGGTGCAGCCGGGCGCATCGAAAGACCACGGCTATCGCGCTCACTTCGCGCGGATGGGTTTCGACGCCGCCCTCTCCGACCTCGAAGCGCGCCGCGATCGCGGGGCTGCGACCGCAGAACTCGCCGACGCCTTCCCGACCGATCTCCTGCAACTGGTCGGCTACTTCGGCAAGGCGGCGGGCGCGGCGTCAGCATTCGGCCACCTGGCGCAGGGACTCGATCTGGCGATCGTCCGCGTCGTGCCGATACGCCCGGATGAGGCGGCGGTGATGGCGGTGGCGGAAGCGTGCCGACCGCTACGAGTCGTGAGTCGTGAGTCGTAAGATTCTCGCTGTAGCGCATCGCCCGGTGAACAGACACGACGCCAGGAGCAAGTTCTCACGACTCACGACTCACGACTCATACCATAGAGGCAGGGGGCAATGACGGCGATCAAGATCGTGGTCTGGGACAACATCGGGAATGTGCTGCTCGGGGTGCGCCCGTGGGAGGAGTGGTCGCCGCGCATCCTGGAGCGGTTGCGCCGGGAGCAGCCTGAGGCGGCGGCGCGCGCGCCGAGCTTCGCCGAGATTTTTCGCGACTACGAGATCGAGCTCACCTGGCTCTATGATCCGGTCAAGTCGCAGCTCGGCTTCCGCGAACTCTTCGCGCTCAACGGGGCGATCCTGCGCGACGCGACCGAGCCGGCGACGGTGGCCGCGACGATCCGCGAGGCGGAGTTCCTGATCCTGCACAAGGAGACGGTCGCGCCGGATGTCTTGCGCGCCGCGACGGGTCTGCGCCTGATCCAGCATCTCGGGCAGGATATTCGCGGCGTGCCGCTCGACGTGGCGCGCGAGATGGGCGTGCCGGTCGCCGCCGTGCCGCTGACCAACTACCTCGTCGTCGCGGAACAAGCCTGGGCGATGATCCTCGGGCAATTGAAGCGGTTGCCGCAGCAGCGCGCGCAGATGGCCGCGCGCGCCTACACCAACAGCTGGGGCTACGCGCCGGGATTGCGCTACGTCGCCGATCTCTCGCTCGGGCTGCTGGGTCTCGGCGAGATCGCTCGCCCACTCGCCCGCTACGCCCGCGCGTTCGACATGCGCGTCCGCTACTGGGATCGCGTCCGCTTCCCGGAGTTGGAGGCCGAGTACGGGATCGAGTGGGTCGAGTGGGACGAACTCTTCCGCGCGTCGGACGTCCTCAGCGTGCAGTTGGCGCTCAATCCACAGACCGAGGGGATCATCGGCGTGCGGGAGATCGGGTTGCTGAAGCCGGACGTCCTCTTCGTCAACACGGCGCGCGGCAAGCTGGTCGATCAGGCGGCGCTGACCGCCGCCTTGCGCGAGCGGCGGATCGGCGGCGCGGCGCTCGAAGTCTTCGCCGAGGAACCGCTGCCGACCGATGATCCACTGCTCGACCTCCACGTCGACCCGAGCTACAACGTCACCCTGACCCCGCACTCCTCCTCGATCGCCCCCTGGACCTGGTTCCGCGACTCGCAAGCGGTCTGGTACAACGTCCTGCGCTCGCTGCGGGGCGAACAGGTTAAGTGGGTGGTGTGACACCTCTCCCCCCGGCCCCCTCCCCTACAAGGGGGGGGTGACCTACGTCGCGATGAGTATGCTGGAAAAGCGGAAGCCCTCCCAACGAGTCACCCCTCCCTCTTCAGGGGAGGGGCCGGGGGAGGGGTTAATCAGAGGAGGCAAGACCAATGCTGGCAATCGCCCACCGAGGCGCGTCGGGCTACGCGCCGGAGAATACGCGCGCGGCATTCGATCGGGCGATCGCGATGGGCGTGGGCGCGATCGAGACGGACGTGCAACTCTCTGCGGATGGCGAACTGATCATCTTCCACGACAACACGGTCGAGCGAGTCTCCGACGGTCGCGGGCCGCTCGGGGATCACACGCTGGCGGAGTTGCGCGCGCTCGACCTCGGCGACTGGTACGCGCCGGAATTTGCCGGCCAGCGGATACTGACCGTCGCGGAACTGCTCGACGAGTACGCTGGGCGAATCCCGCTGGCGCTGGAAATCAAAGATCCGCGCGCCGCCCGCCCGCTGATCGCGGCGCTGGACGCGCGCGGCATTGCCGGGCAGATGCAAATCACGTCGTTCTACTGGACGGCGCTCCTCGACGCGCAGGAGGTCAACCCCGACCTCTACCTTGGCTTCCTCACGCCGACCTTCGATGAGGACCTGATCGCCCGCAGTGTGCGGCGCGGCTTCAAGCAGATCTGCCCACACGTCGATCGCCTGACCGCGCGTCGCGTCACGCTCGCCCATGAGCAGGGACTCAACGTGCGCGCCTGGGGCGTCAGTCGCCGCGATCAGGTCGAGCGCCTCTTCGACACCGGCGCGGACGGCGCGACCTGCAACTGGCCCGATTGGATCACCGACTTGAAGATATAGCAAGCACGTCGGTATGGAGTACCCTGGACATGGCGGCGAGGGCGAACAGTGGTCTTGTTCGCCCTCGCCGCCGAAACAGTTTCTATCCCAACTGCTCCAGCAATGCCCCCGCCACCTCGCGATAGCGACGGACGTTGTCGAGCTTGATCGCCTCGTAGCCACGCACCATGTCGGGGAGTTCGGCGAGGGCGACGGCGCGGGCGTGGTTCTCGTCGGTCAACCTGGCGAGGGCGGTCTTAATCTGGTCGCGGTACTCGCCGGGCAGGGCGCGCTCGATCCGGCGGACCTCGGCCCGACCGAAGGGATCGAGCGGCGTGCCGCGCAAACCTTTCATCGCACGGAGGGTTTGCAGTCCGGGGGTGAACCAGGGGCCGAGCGAGAGTTTTTGCTTCATCCCCAGTTCGCGCAACAGGGGCGGGTGCAGCTTCAGCGCGACGTGCGCCCCCTCGCCGAACTCCTCGCGGATGGCGTCCCCTTGCGCGGAGTCGAGGTGCAGGCGCGCGACCTCGTACTCGTCCTTGTAGGCCAGCAACTTATAGAGGTTTCTGGCGACCGCCTCGGCGAGCGCGGTGCGACCGGGCGTGCGCCGCGCCTCGGCCTCCCGCACCAGCGCGACGAAACCGACGTAGCGCGCGGCGTATTCGGCATCCTGGTAGTCGATCAGGTCGGGGACGCGCACTTCCAGGAGTCGGCGCAGCTCGCCCTCCGCACCGGTCGCATCGATCAGGCGGCGCGCTTCGTCGCCCAATGGCATCGGCGCGGGGGCGGTGCCCCCTGTCGCGACGCGCACCGCCGCGTCGAGCTGGCCGGGATCGGCGACCGCGACACGGCCCCAGCGGAAGGCGGCGAGGCTGGTGGTGACGGCGGTCCCGTTGAGTTCGATCGCGCGCTCGATCGCGGCGGCGGCGATCGGCAGGGCGCCGGCCTGATAGGCCGCGCCGACGAGCAGGAGGTTCGCGGGCATGTGGTCGCCGAAGAGGGCGTGGGCGGTCGCCTCGGCGTCGAGGTAGACGTTGTGCGCGGCCTGGGTCACACGCTCGATCCGCGCGAGGATGACGCGCGGGTTCGGGAAGCGGAGCGCCGTGTCGGTTACCATCTTGCCGGTCGGCACCTTGCTGACCGACACCACGGCGATCGTCCGCTCGGGGTCGGCGGTGGCGAGGTTCGCGGCGTCGTTCGCCACCAAGAGGTCGCCCCCGAGGTAGAGGTCCGCGCCGCCCGCCGCGATCTTGCCGACCGCCAGGGGCTCGCGCGACAATTTGAGGTCGGAGACAACCGCGCCGCCTTTCTGCGCCAGCCCGGTCTGATCGAGGCTCCAGACGTGCAAGCCATCCAGCACCGCCGCCGTGCCGAGGATCTGGCTGGTCGTGACGACGCCGGTGCCGCCGATCCCCATCATTCGCAGCGCGAAGCCGTCGGGCGCGCAGAGTGGCGTCGGCTCGGGCAGGCCGGCGACGGGCGGTGTGGGGGCTTCCCGGCGTTGCGGCTTCGTCCCCCCCTCGACGGTGAGGAACGAGGGGCAGTCGCCGAGGAGGCAGGAGTAGTCTTTGTTGCACGATGTCTGGTGAATCTGCGTCTTGCGCCCGAACTCGGTCTCGACCGGGATGACGCTGAGGCAGTTCGACTTCTTCCCGCAGTCGCCGCAGCCCTCGCAGACCCGCTCATTGATGAAGATGCGCGTCGTCGGATCGGCCAGCTTGCCGCGCTTGCGAAGGCGGCGTTTCTCCGTCGCACACTGGCCGTCGTGCAGCAGGACGGTCACGCCCGTCACCCCCGCCAGCGTCTCGTGCGCCTCGGGCAGGCGATCGCGGTGCCAGATCTCCGTATTCGGCGGCAGCTTCACTCGCCTGTACTGCTCGGGATTGTCGGTCGTGATGATCGTGCGCTTCACCCCATCGAGCGCGAGACGCCCCACCAGGGTCGGGATCGGGATCGCCCCGACCGCATCCTGCCCGCCGGTCATCGCCACGGCGGAGTTGTAGAGGAGCTTGTAGGTGATGTTGACCCCCGAGGCGATGGCGAAGTGGACCGCCAGGGTACCGGAGTGGAAATAGGTGCCGTCGCCGATATTCTGGAAGAGGTGCGGGGCGTCGGTGAACGGGGCCATCCCGACCCACTGCGCCCCCTCGCCGCCCATCTGTGTGATCCCGGAGACATCCCCATAGGCGGCGGGGTCCATCCAGACGGCCATCGAGTGGCAGCCGATCCCCGCCCCCACCAGGCTATCCAGCCCCTGCGGCACCTGCGTTGAGCGATTGTGCGGGCAGCCGGAGCAGTAGTAGGCGGTGCGCGAGGGGAGTGGGGGAGTCGGTAGTCCGTGGTCCGTAGTCGGGAGTAGGGGCGGGGTGCCAGTGTTAGGAGCCAGGCTAGCCGAGGAACCGAGGATTGGAATCAACCGCCCACTGCCAGCCGACGACTGATGACTGACGACTGACGACTGACGACTGATGGCCGCCATCCGCGCTTCCACCGAGGGGATAGTCAGCCGCCGCGAGAGGCGTGCGGCGATGGCGCGGGCGATCGTGTCGGGGTCGAGTTCGCCGTGGCTCGGCACGAGCGGGCGACCCTCCTCGTCGGTCTTGCCGACGAGGGCCGGGCGATCGGGGAGGCTATAGAGAATATCGCGCGCGAAAAGTTCGAGGAAAGCGCGCTTCTCCTCGATCACCAGGATCTCCTGGAGGCCGCGCGCGAACTCGCGGACGATTTGGGGCTCGACCGGGAAGACCATCCCCATGTGCAGGATGCGAATCCCGTGGTGCGCCAAGGCCGCGTCATCGAGCCCGAGTTCAGCGAGCGCCTGTCGCACATCGTGATAGGCCTTGCCGGGGACCATGATCCCGAGCCAGGCATCGGGCGTCGGCACCACGAGTCGGTTCAGGCCGTTCTCCCAGGCATAACGCCGCGCGAGTTCGAGGCGCGCGTAGTGCAGGGTGCGCTCCAACTCGACGCTGTTCGGGGGCAGGAGGCGCGCATCAGTATGCGGGATATACGGTCGGCCATCGAGTTCGACCGTTGGTAAGACCGGATCGATCCGCCCAAAGCCGACCTCGGCCACGCCGGTCGAATCCGCGACGTTCGTGGCGACCTTCATCCCCACCCAGCAGCCGGAGGCGCGCGAGAGCGCGAAGCCATGCAGCCCGAGATCGAGGATTTCTTGGGCGTTGCCGGGGTAGAGGGTCGGCATCAGGGCGTCGAACAGGGTCGTCTCGGAGGCCGAGGCGACGGTGGAAGACTTGCAGCTTGGGTCGTCGCCGGCCAGCGCCAGCACGCCGCCGGTGCGCCCAACCCCGGCGAGGTTGGCGTGCTTAAAGGCGTCGCCGCTGCGATCAACACCCGGACCCTTGCCGTACCACATCCCCAGGACGCCATCGTACCGCGCGCCCGGCACGGTGGTGGTGAGTTGGCTACCGAAGACGGCGGTCGCGGCCAGTTCCTCGTTGAGACCGGGCTGATGGACCACATGGTGCGCGGCCAGGCGCTCGCGATTGCGGTCCAACTCGGCGTCGAAACCGCCGAGCGGCGAGCCGCGATAGCCGGAGATGAAGGTGCCGGTGTGCAGGCCGCGCCGCCGGTCGGCGCGATGCTGGTCGAGCGGCAGGCGCACGAGCGCCTGGATACCGCTGAGGTAGATCAGGCCGGATTCGCGCTCGTATTTATCGGTCAGCGAGAACTCGGCCCGCGCGCCCTGCGGGTCCGGCCCCGCCCCCGTCGGGGGTCGCAGCGTCGTCGCCATCGGGCTGCTCCTTTCTCCACGCCGTCGTCACGCTCTCCGCGCGGCGGCGGCGCGCACGGTGCCACACCTTAGTTAACGCTATTTTAGCCGACTTGGTGAGCGGCGACAGCGACGAAGAGCGGGGAGAGGGCAAGGAAAGGGTGCGTGGGGAAGCATGAGCGTCGGCACGCGGGCATTGCAGTTGATTGTAGGGGCGTATTGCATACGCCCGCCCGTCGTCTTTCCACCAACGTCTGTAGAAACCCCAACGTGGGTGGGCGTATGCAATACGCCCCTACCCCCGACCGCCCTGCCCTTCCCCGCAGGCACGCGCTATCCCCGCCCCCGCCCCCTCCGTGCCTCCGCGCCTCCTGCTCCGTCCCTATGCACATTCGTTACATGTTGCTTGTCACTCGCCGCTCGCCATTCGCCATTCTCTGGCGGTGGTACACTCCCCCGCACGCGACAATTCGCGGGATCTGGATAGACGGCGGCACTCGCCGTTGTGGCGGGGGCGTAGGCGTGATGGCGGGGACAACGGCGGCGGGCAGGGATGAGGTGGCGATTGCGCCCGACCCGCGCCGCTGGCTCATCCTGACGGTCGTGCTGGCCGCACCGCTGCTGGCGATCTTCGATCAGTTCGTGGTCAACGTGGCGATCGCGACGATGCAGCGCGATCTGCGCGCCTCGTTCGGGCAGATTCAACTGGTCGTCGCGGGCTACGCGCTGGCCTACGCGGTCCTGCTGATCACCGGCGGGCGCTTGGGCGACATCTGGGGCCGCAAACGTGCCTTTCTGCTCGGGCTCGGCGGCTTCACGCTCGCCTCGGCCCTCTGCGGCCTGGCCCCGAACCCGGAGTTCCTGATCGCCGCGCGCGTGTTGCAAGGCTGCGCGGCGGCGCTGATGTCGCCGCAAACCCTGGCGATCATCCGCGTCACCTTCCCGGGGCGCGAGGGGAGCACCGCCTTCGCGATCTACGGGATGGTCCTCGGCCTCGCCGGGGTGCTGGGTCAGGTGGTGGGCGGACTGCTCATCCGCGCCGATCTCTTCGGGCTGACCTGGCGACCGATCTTCCTGATCAACTTGCCGGTTGGGCTCGCCGCCACGGTCGCGGCGATGGGGCTGCTGCGCGAGACGCGCACACCGGACGAGCGGGGGCTCGATCTCGGCGGTGTGGCGCTGGCGACGACCGGGCTGTTCCTGCTCGTCTTCCCGCTGGTGATCGGCAGCGACGCCGGGTGGCCCCCCTGGGCCTGGCTCTGCCTGATTACCGCCGCGCCCACCCTGGCCCTCTTCGTCGCGTTCGAGCGCCGCCTGCTGCGCCGTGCCGGATCGCCACTGCTCGACCTCCGGCTCTTCCGCGACCGCACCTTCGTCATCGGTCTCTGCCTGATCCTCCTGCTGTATGCCGCGAACGCGGGTTACTTCCTCACCCTCGCCCTCTATCTCCAGATTGGTCTGGGCTTTACTCCCTTACAGGCGGGGCTCACGTTCACCCCCGATGCGATCGGGTTTCTTATCGCGGCGACCCTCTCGGCACGACTCGTACCCAGGCTGGGCAGCCGCTTGCTCCTCCTCGGTGTCGCGCTACGGATGATCGGCCTGACGATCCTGATCATCACGGCGGGGCGGCTCGGGGAGAACGCGACCTCACTGGCCCTGATTCCGGGCGTCTTCTTGCAGGGGTTCGGCTCGGGCAGCGTCTCCGCGCCGCTGATCGGCTTCATCCTGGGGGGCATTCGCGGCGGCGATGCTGGGGCGGCCGCCGGGGTGCTCACCACGGTGCAGCAGGTCGCGGGGGCGCTCGGCGTGGCGATCATCGGCCTGATCTTCTTCGGGGCGCTGGCCGGGGGCTCGGCGGGGGTCGCGCGCGACCTCGCCCCGACCCTGCGCCAGGCTCTCGCGCCGACCAGCCTAGCGGTCGAGGGGCGCGAGAGCCTGCTGGCCGACTTCCAGGTCTGCGTCCGTGACCGCGCCCGCGAGCGCGATCCGGCGCTCACGCCGCCAAGCTGCGCCCAACCGACCCTCCGCCCGACCGATCCCGCCGTGGCCACCACCCTCGACACCGCCCTCGCAACGGCGAACGCGCGCAGCTACGCCAGCGCGTTCGCCATCTCGGTCGGCTGCACCATCGTCGCCCTGCTCATTGCCGGGGCGCTGATGCTCCAGCTGCCGAGGACGCGTCTGGCACCGGCTGACTAACGGACGGGGACCTCTCCCTCTGGCCTCCTCCCCTACAAGGGAGGGAGTGCCTTGAATCAGGTCGGTGCCGCGCCCGCAGAGGTAGTACCTCGGCAAGGGACAGCCAACTGACTTGTGAGTCGCATCGCCAGCACGAGGTTCCCCAGAAAACCATCAGCCTCTCAACGAGTCACCCCTCCCCGACGCGGGGAGGAGCCGGGGGAGAGGTCCAGCGCCGTGACCAACGCCGCCACGTCGAGGTCGCCGATCCTTTCCACCGTCAGATCGGCGGGCGGAGCGGTGCTGAGGATCCGCTGATCAAAGGCGTAGTGGCCCTGGCGCACGAAGACGGTGGTTAACCGCTCACCCCAGATCGCTTTCATCTTCCCGAGGATATGGAGCTTGTCATCGATCATGACGTAGTGCCGCGCCGGGAAGCGCGCGGCCACATCGTCGAGCATCTGCTCCTTGTGGATATAGATCAGGACGTTGCTCTCCACGGCATCCCAGAGCCCGGAGCGGGCGATCTTGCGCGGCTGGAAGACGACATCGCCATCGGAGAGGATCACCGGCTGGCCGTGGGCGCGCAGGCGCGCGAGCAGATCGAGCGCGCCGGGGAACAGACGCTCCTCGAACGGATAGCTGAGGAGATAGTTCGAGGTTTCCAGGATGTGCGGGTCGCGCAGATTCTCCACGCGATAGCGCTGGAGCGCCCCGAGATAATCGGCGTAGCCGAGCTGCGAACGCAACTCCTCGAAGAGCGCCCAGTAGCGCCCTTGCCGCTCCTCGCCGAACGCGGCGGTCAGGTATTCGCGCAGATCGCGCGTCACGCGATCGTTGTCGAGCAGGGTATTGTCCACATCGAACAGGAAGACGAGCGACGCTTGTGCGGCCATCGGCGACTCCGTTCAGTACAGCGCGAGGGATTTCCCGCCCTACAGAGTATCGTGCCGCTGCCGCTTCGCGACCAACGAGCACGCCAAAGGGGTATTTCTCAGCGCACTGGTGGGGGTGAACGGTCAGGGTGATGCGCCCCTCGGACAAGGGCGAGACTCGCGCCCGTCAGGAGCAGAAGGTACAGGTCGTAGGGGATGCGCACGCGTCGCTTGCTGCGCGGCCACCAGAGCGGCATACCGCCGGTCGCCCCATCGCGCAGGAGATGGGTCATGAGGCCATAGGTCGCGCCCGCCATGACCGCGCGCCAGGGGCCGCGCGCGAGGGTCGTGATCGCCAGCAGCAAGCCCACGGTCGGCAACGAGTGCGGCAGCGGTCGCCCGGAGCCGCGCGTGATGATCGGCCAGCCGAATTCGCCCGGCAGGTGATCGGCGTCGATCAGGACCGCGCCCGCCAGCGCGCCGAGGAGGAAGGGGTCGCCGCGCGGCAGGGGCAGCGCGGCGACAAGGAGGGACGCCGTCGCCAGGTGCGCCGACTCGTCGAGCAGGCCGACAATGACGCGCGAGGGCTCATAGCGCACGAGCAGATCATCCGCGATGACGACAACCGCCAGGGCTGGTAGCGCGAACCGCCAGGGACGGTCGCGGAACGGACGGAGCAACGGACGGAGCAAGGGGACCATCAATACTCCTCACGGGGGGCGCTATCCTCGATACTGAGTATACAGACGCGCGGGGCGTGGGGAGCGGTCACGACGGGCGATCCGGTGTTATCCTGGGATCGCAGAGCGGGGTCGTTGCACACCATACCCGGAAGTCCAGACCCGGGAGGATCGATGAAATACGAGGAGAGCGCCACCCGGGGCCACGCGGCCCGCGACAACACTGCGGAGGGACGAGGCGCTGCCCTGCGCCCGCCGGCTGCTCTTACGCGCGCGCGAGGCTGGCTCCACGGGCGCAGCCTGATTGCCTTCGCTTACCAATTCTATTGGGTGGAGCATCAGGCCGCCGACCTCGCGGCGGGGATCGCCTTCCGGCTGCTGATCAATCTCTTCCCGCTCTTCGGCGTCGTCGGTACCCTCGTCGGCCTGCTGCTCTGGAACCCGGACTACGCGGCGCGCGTGATTCGGCTGCTTTTCCAACTGTTCCCCGCCGTGTGGCAAGACCAGGTTCCGGCACTCGCCGCAGCGGGGCAGAACGCCGGGACCTTCGGGCTGATCGGCTTCCTGGTCCTCTGCTGGTTCGGCACGACCTTGTTGGAGAGTATCGGGCACGCCTTCTTCCGCCACTACGGCATCCCGGTACGGCGCTCGCCGCGCCTGCGCGTGGTCGGCCTGCTGCTGATCGTGGCGTTGGCCCTCGTGCTGATCGGGACGGTCTTCCTGACGAGCGCCGCAGCGTGGCTCGCCGACGAGGTACAGGGGCAACTCGGGACGGACGCGGCATTCTGGCCCCCCGCCGTTCAGGTGGGGACGAGCGCCGCCGGGTATCTCCTCGCCTTCGTGCTGCTCCTCAACGTCTACTGGCTCATCCCGAACATCGGGCTGCGCCCGCGCGACGTCTGGCCGGGGGCGCTGCTCTCGGCGACACTCTTCGCGCTGGCGCTCCAACTCTTCCCGCTCTATCTGCGCTTCCGGCCCGTCTCGACATCCGGCGGCACCTTCGGCTTCATCTTCCTGCTCACCACCTGGCTCTACCTGCTGGCCCACATCCTGCTGCTTGGCAATGCGCTGAACGCCTACCGCTGGCGGGTACGGCGCGATTGCCCCGCCCCGCCCGCGCTGGTATAGTCCCGGACGGGTCGCGTCGAGCAAGCGACAGGGAGCTACCCCTGGCGGCGCGCGAAGCGATAAAGGAGGACCGGATGCACAGGGATCTCATAGAGAAGATGAGCCTCGAACATTACCCCTACGCCTCGCGGCGGATGCCGATCGTCGCCTCGCGCGGCGTGGTCGCGACGAGTGAGCCGCTGGCCGCGCAGGCGGGCTTGCTGATCTTGCAGCGGGGTGGCAACGCGGTTGACGCCGCCATCGCGACCGCCATCGCCCTCACCGTAGTGGAGCCGACCATGAATGGGATCGGCTCCGACGCCTTCGCACTCGTCTGGGATGGCAAGCAACTCCACGGGCTGAACGGCTCGGGGCGCTCGCCGCAGACCCACACCCCCGAACTCTTCGCCGACCGAGGGCTCACGTCGGTCCCGAATCGCGGTTGGCTGCCGGTGACGGTGCCGGGCGCGCCCGCGACCTGGCGCGATCTGCACAAGCGCTTCGGCAAGCTGCCGTTCGCCGATCTCTTCGAGACGGCAATCACCTACGCCGAGGGCGGCTACCCGGTCGCGCCGATCACGGCGGGCGGCTGGGGCAACACGGCACGGGTCTACGCCGAGCAGAATACCGGGCCGGAGTTTGGGGGCTGGTTCGAGACGTTCGCGCCGGGCGGCAAGGCCCCGCGCGCGGGCGAGGTGTGGTCATCGCCCGACCACGCGCGCACCCTGCGGCGGATCGCCGAGAGCGAGGCCGAGGACTTCTATCGCGGCGAGACGGCGCGCATGATCGCCGAGTTCGCCGCCAAGACCGGCGGCTACCTGACGGAGCAAGACCTCGCCGCGCACCAGAACGAGTGGGTCGAGCCGATCGGCACATCCTATCGCGGCTACGAGGTCTGGGAGATCCCACCGAACGGGCAGGGGATCGCCGCGCTGACGGCGCTGAACATCCTCGAAGGCTTCGAGCTCGATCGCCTGCCGCGCGACTCGGTCGAGAGCTACCACCTCCAGATCGAGGCGATGAAGCTCGGCTTCACCGACGCCATGCGCTATGTCGCCGACCAGACCCACGCCAATGTGCCGGTGCGGGGCTTGCTTGACAAGGCGTACGCCGCCGAGCGTCGCAAGCTGATCGGCGACCGCGCGATCGACCCGGTCGCCGGGAAGCCGCCGGGCGGCGGGACGGTCTACCTCTGCGCGGCCGATGGCGACGGGATGATGATCTCGATGATCCAGTCGAACTACCAGGGCTTCGGCAGCGGGATCGTCGTGCCGGGGACCGGCGTCGCCCTGCAGAATCGCGGCTCGGGCTTCGTCCTCGAAGAGGGCCACCTCAACCGCGTTGCCCCAGGCAAGCGCCCATACCACACGATTATCCCCGCCTTCCTGACACAGGACGGCGCGGCGGTCGGCCCGTTCGGCGTGATGGGTGGCTACATGCAGCCGCAGGGTCACTTGCAGATGGTCGTCAACCAGGTCGATTACGGGATGAACCCGCAGGCGAGCCTCGACGCGCCCCGCTGGCAATGGCTCAAGGGGCGCGAGGTCGCGGTCGAGCAGAGCGTGCCGAGCCACATCCTCAGCGGGCTCGCCGCGCGCGGCCACGGGCTCACCCTGCACTATCAGGGCGGCGCATTCGGCAAGGGGCAGATCATCCGTCGCCTCGCGAACGGCACCTACGTCGCCGGCAGTGAGCCGCGCGCGGACGGCTGCGCGGTGGGGTTCTAGACGAAGTCGTCAGTCGTGGGTCGTGAGTCGTGAGATTCGCGCTGGTGAGAGCTATCCGGTCTGTGGATAGGCAGCCACTTTCGGACAGTTCTCACGACTCACGACCCACGACCCACGACTCGCCCCGCAGGAGGCCCCATGTCCTGGCTGACCGCAACGTTCGGCGTTGAGAAACCGGTGATCGGGATGATCCACCTGCCGCCATTGCCCGGCACGGCGCTGTACGACGATGCGGCGGGGATGGCGGGGATCGTCGCCAGCGCGCGGCGCGACGCCGCCGCGCTGCAAGCGGGCGGGATCGACGCGGTGATGTTCGGCAACGAGGGCGACCGCCCCTACCGCACGCGCGTCGGGCCGGAGACGGTCGCGGCGATGGCGGCGACGGTGGCGGCGGTCGCGCCGGATCTGGCGGTCCCGTTCGGCGTCGATGTCCTCTGGGATCCGCGCGCGACCCTGGCGGTGGCGAAGGCGACCGGCGCGCGGTTCGCCCGCGAGGTCTTCACCGGCACCTTCGGCGGCGACCTGGGGCTGTGGGACACCGCCGCTGGCGAGGTCTTCCAGTATCGCCGCGCGATCGGGGCCGAGGGGGTGCGCCTCCTCTTCACGATCAACGCCGAGTTCGCCGCGCCGCTCGCCCCGCGCCCGCTCGCGGCGGTGGCGCGCTCGGTCGCCTTCTCCTCCCTGCCGGACGCCCTCTGCGTCTCCGGGCCGATCACCGGCTCGCCCGCGCCACTCGACGAATTGCGCGCGGCGAAAGAGGCGGCGGGCGATACCCCGGTCTTCGCCAATACCGGCGTCCGCCGCGAGACGATCGCCGACGTGCTGGCGATCGCCGACGGCTGCATCGTCGGGACCGCTCTGAAAGTCGATGGCGTCACCTGGAACCCGGTCGAGCAGGGGCGAGTGCGGGAACTGATGGCGGCGGCGCGGGCAACACACTGATCGGCGGCGGATCGGGGAGCGTTGGGGCGCGAGGATGGGGCATGGCGTTTATCGAGCGAGGGGATTCGGAGAAGAGGGGGAGCGAGAACAGTCAGAGGCTCCCGAGCTCATCATCGGAAACAAGAATCTGCGCCACCGGGACGATGAACGCCGGTAGCGTCAGCGAGGCGAGCGTGTCGCCGGGGGCGGCGATGGCGATCTGCGTGTAGCGGCCCCTGCGCGGCGCGCTGTGGCGCTCAATCGTCAGGCCGTTGAGATTGACGATCCACGCTTCGGGGACACCCGCCGCTGCATAGAGCGGCAACTTAACGTCACGATCATCGCTGAGAGAGGAATCGGCCACTTCGATCACCAGGAAGATGTCGGCGGGCGTCGGATGGGTCGCGCGATAGCGACGACGGCGAACGAGGGCTATGTCCGGCTGTGGTTCGGTGCGCGGGCCGAGATGGATCGGATTTTGTACGCTAATCCGCGCTTCCTGACAGACACACACTGCCGCTATTTCCGTCAGCGCCATCACACTATCGGCGTGCCGGACGCTGATCGCCTCTAGCTCGATGATCTCGCCATCGATCAGTCCATTCCGATCGTCCTCGTGCAGGACGCCGACTTCGGCCAGACGGTAATACTCTTCCACCGTGAAGCGTCGGCGTGAGAGCGTGAGTTGCGGCTGCTGCGCTGTCGCGGCCATTGAACACTCCTTCGCCCGGCACGGCGGCATAGATTCGCACTCGTTGCACAATCAATCATAGCATCGAGCAAACCCGCCCATCCCCCCAGGGGCGTTCGCCGCAGCACAGATTGACAGCCCGCCTCAGCGTGGTATGGTGCGCGCGTGACGGGAGAGTGGTCATACCAGTTGGTGGGAGGAGGGACGATGCGACCGAACGAGACGAAGCGCGCCTTGCGCGCGGGCAAGCCCGCGCTCGGGATCATGGTGTCGAGTATTAGCCCGCTGGCGGCGGAGGCGGTGGCCAATGTCGGCTTCGATTGGGTGATGGTCGATTTGCAGCACGGCGAACCCGAACTCTCGAACGTGCTGAGTCTGCTCCAGGGAATCAGTACGACCGGCGCGACGCCATTCGTCCGCGTCCCGATCAACGAGTTCGTGCCGATCAACCGTGCGCTCGACCTCGGAGCCTATGGGATCGTCGTCCCGCTCGTCAATACCCCCGAGGAAGCGGCGATCGCCGTCCACGCCGCCAAGTACCCGCCGATGGGCGCGCGGAGTTGGGGGCCGGTGCGGGGGGCAATCTACGGCGGGGGCGATTATTTCCGCGAGTCGAACGACGAGATCGCGCTGATGGTGATGATCGAGACGGCGGAGGCCGTGCGCAACGTCCGGGCGATCATCGCGACCGAGGGGATCGACGGCTGCTACATCGGCCCCAATGATCTCAGCATCTCCTACGGGGTCCCGCCGGGCGGCGATATGGGCCAGCCGATGGCCGCGCCGGTCGAGGAGGCAATGGCGACCGTCCTCGCCGCCTGCCAGGAGGCGGGGAAAGCGGCCGGTATCCACGTCTACAATGCCGCCGCCGCCAATCGCCGCCTCCAGCAGGGTTTCCGCTTCGTCAGCGTCAACAACGAGTTGGGGATCATGCGCGCGGCGGTCGCGGCGGAATTCCAGGCGATCGAACGATAACTGTTGTCACCATCCCAGGGGACAGCAGGATGATACAGAGAGAGGATAGCTCATGAGTAGCGCCACCCCGCGCCCGATTCGCCTGGGGATCATCGGCACCGGCCTGGCGGTCGAGCAACTCCACTGGCCCGCGTTGCGCCAGATGCCCGATCGCTTCACCGTCGCCGCCTTCGCCAATCACACCCGCCCGAAGGCGGAGGGTTTCGCCGGTTACAGCGGCGCGTCGATGGACGATTACCACCAGGACTATCGCGAGTTGTTGCGGCGCGACGATGTCGAGACGGTGCTGATCTCCCTGCCGATCCCGCTCAACTATGGCGTCACGCGCGAGGCGTTGGAGGCGGGCAAGGATGTGATCTGCGAGAAGCCACCAGGGGCGAACCTTGCGGAAGGGCAGGCGTACCTGGCGCTCGCCGATGAGTTCCCCGACCGCACGGTGCTGGTCGCCGAGAACTTCTTCTATCGCGACGATCTGCGCCTCGCCCGCTCGCTGCTCGACGAGGAGGTCATCGGGCGCTTGCACCTGATGTCCTGGCGCAACGTCTCGCGCCTGGTGCCGCAGCTCGGCAAGTTCTCCAGCACCCCCTGGCGCCACGAGGCGCAGTACCAGGGCGGGCCGCACCTCGACGCGGGGGTCCACCACACCGCGCAGATCCGCCTGCTCTGCGGCGATGTGCAGCGCGTCCACGGCGAGATCCAGGATGCGAACGGGACGCACGGGGGGCCATCCGACCTGACGCTGACCCTCCGCTTCGCCAGCGGCGCGATCGGCGGCTACACCGCCTCCTACCCCGAGCTCGCCATCCCGCCCGAGCCAAACGAGATGCGCCTCTACGGCGAGAGGGGGGTGCTGGTCGTCGCCAATCGGCGCGTCGCGGTCCACCGACCGGACCAGCCGACCGAGGAACATCGGCTGGAGGAAGGGGATGGCGGCTACTACAACGAATTCCTCAACTACTACGACGCAGTCGTCCACGGCGAACCGCTCGTCGGCACGATCGCGCAGAGCTATCACAATATGCTGATCATCGCCCGGGGCCTGGAGTCGGCGGAGCGCGGCGAGGCGCTGACGCTCGACGACGCGCCCGGTGGCCTGGCGGCGACGAGCGTGCCACTCTGGCGACCGCGCGGGGCGTCGGGGCTGCTCGACGGGCTGCCGGGCCGGATCGTCACGGAGACCCGCGAAGGGTGATCGCGCCGCGCCGATGGTCGGCGCGAATGGGAGCGATCGGTAATGAAGGGAGCCAGATTCGATGGATGGCAAGGGGCTGCGTAAGGCGATGCACGGCGGCGAGCGCGTCTACGGGACGATGACCAGCTTCGTGCGCAATCCCCGCTGGGCGGGGATCTACGGTCGCCTCGGCTTCGACTATGTGATCGTGGACACCGAGCATTCGCCGACGAATCGCTCGGAGGCGGCCGATCTCGCCGCCGCCTTCGCGGGGGTCGGGATCTGCCCGATCCTCCGCGTGCCGAATACCCACCCGCACGAGACGATCGAGGGGCTGGACGCGGGCTTCCATGGCGTCCTCGTCCCCTACTGCGAGGAGGCGGAGGAGGTCCGGGCGGTCGTGGCGGCGGCGCGGCTCCGTCCACTGAAGGGAGCACAGCACGATCGGATTCGCGACGGCAAGGAAACCCTCAACGAGGGGACGAAGGCATATCTCGAGCGCCGCAACGCCGACAGCGTGATCATCATCGGGATCGAGTCGCAGGCGGCGATCGACAACCTGGAGAAAATCTTGGAGGTCGACGGGATCGACGCGATCTTCATCGGCCCCAATGACCTCTCGATCACCCTCGGCATCCCCGATGATTACACCAACCCGAAGTACATCGAGGCCCACCAGTACATCATCGAGACGGCGAACAAGCACGGCCTCCCCGCCGGGGGCCACATGTTCCGGCAGGATCTCGTCGAATTCTGGATGAATAAAGGCTCCCGCTTCCTCCTCTACAACTCCGACGCTGCCGCGCTCAGCGAGGGTTATCGCAGCGCGCTGAACAAGTTCCGCGGTGCCGATGTCAAGGAGATGGAGCAGACGCTGTAGGGTTCGCGTCCCCCACCCTCCCGCTTCAGGGGAGGGTCGCCGCCGGGGCGGCGGGGAGGGGTTACCACGGAGGGGGCGGGGCAAACGCTGTCCCGCCCCCTTTCACGCCCCTTCCCAGGCGCTCGCGCAGATACGCCAGGCTGCGCTCGATCCGCCCGTCGGGATCGCCCTCACCGCGAAACTCGAAGCAATAGATCAGGCGCTGCGGCAGCGCCTCCAGCGCCGCCATGATCCGGGGCAGGTGGAGTTCGCCCGCGCCGAGCGGCTGCGAGGTCCAGGGGGCCACACTCTCCTGGTCTTTCACATGGGCCGAGACCGCTCGCTCGCCGAAGCGGCCGATCGCCGTCAGGACATCCTCGCCGTGGCGCGCGTAGTTGGCGATGTCCAGGTTCACCGCCAGGCCGGGCAGGCGATCGAGGGTCCGCGCCGACTCGCCGATCGTGCCGCCCGGCATCCCGGAATAGTTTTCCAGCGCCAGGGTGACGCCACGCGCTGCCGCATACTCGACGGTCGCCCGCCCGGCGGCCCAGCCCGCCTCGTCCCGCTCGTCCGGGGCCGGGCCCTGGAAGACGCGCAGTTGCGGCGCGCCGAGCGACCGCGCGTCGTCGATCTCGCCGCGCAGTCGCGCCGCATCCTCGGGGTCGGCGCTGAACAGGGTCGTCGTCGTCGCGTAGGTGACGAGCAAGCCGTGTTGCGCCAACAACTCGCGCGCGGCGGGCAACTCGCGCCCGCGCTCGCGCCAATACTGCGGGCGGATCTCAATGCCATCCACCCCGAAGCGCGCCGCCCTGGCGATCACGTCGCTGACGGTGAGCGTATTGGCATCGAGTTCGTCCTCGTATTGCATCACCGAGATCAGGATCGGTCGGCGCGACGCGCTCATCGTTCCTCCTTACGCGCTATCCTCTCGCTACACCGGTGGCATTATAGCGACAGTTGGCGGGCGCGCGTGATCGACAGCGCCCACTATCCAGCAGACCGGGTGTGATGCTACTATCTCACCGACGAGCGACAATCGGTGCGGGGGCGACAGCGGCCAGGTGCGACCGCCGTCGGGGGCAAGGCAGGAGGGGCAGATGCTCGGCGAAGCGCGGCATGGTGGTGTGGACCCGCGCCTGGGCGCGGCACTGGCGGAAGGCTACACCCTGCCGGCCGCCTGGTATACCGAACCGGCGTGGTTCGCGCGCGAGCAGGAGCAGATCTTCCGGCGCACCTGGCAGTACGTCGGGCTGGCCGAGCAGGTTGCCAAGCCCGGAGATTTCTTCACCGCGCAGGTCGGCACGGTGCCGATCATCGTGACGCGCGACGAGACCGGGACCGTGCGGGCATTCGTGAACGTCTGCCGCCATCGGGGCTCGATCCTCGTCGCTGAGGAATGCGGCCACGGCAAGATCTTCCAGTGTCCCTACCATGCCTGGACCTACGGGCTCGACGGCGCGCTCCGCGCCGCGCCAGGGATGCGCGAGGAGGCGAGTTTCGATCGGGGGCAATTCTCGCTCTTCGGGTTGCGCGCGGAGCTATGGGGACCATTCATCTTCGTCAACCTCGACGCTGCCGCTGCCCCGCTCGCCGCCGCCCTCGGTGAGCTACCGGCGCTCGTGGCCGCGACCGGTGCCCCGCTCGACCGGATCAGGCGGCGCGTGCGCACGGTCTACGACATCGCCGCAAATTGGAAAGTCGTGGTCGATAATTATCTGGAGTGCTACCACTGCCCGGTGGCGCACCCCGGCTTCACGCAGTTGATCGACACCAACAACTACACGATCACCGAGTACGATCTCTTCTCGACCCAGGGCGGGGCGCTGCGCGAGGAGAAGCAGGGCGCGGAGAGCCTCTACGACACCAGCGGCGCGGTGCGCGACGGCTTCTACGCCTACCTCTGGCCGAACTTCACGCTGAACATCTACCCCGGCCAGGGCAATACTTCGATTAATCTCTTCCTGCCGCTCGGCCCCGATCGGACGCGCGCCATCTTCGAATATTGCTTCGTCGAGACGGTCGGCGAGGAGGAGGAGCGCGATTTCGTCCGCTTCATCGAGCAGGTGCAGGTCGAGGATATCGTCCTCTGCGAGACAGTCCAGCGCGGGTTGGGGACCGGCTTCTTCGACCAGGGGAAGTTGATGCTGTGGCAGGAGGGGGCGCTGCGCCACTTCCAGCGGCTTGTCCACCGCTTCGTGACTGCGTAGCGGCGACGGACATGCGACCCAATCGGGCAAAACAGGGGGCGGGTCCGGTGCCTCCCCGCACCGGACCCGCCCCCTTTGTCTACCCTATGCCCGGCGCCCGCCGACGAGCGCGCCGCCGATGGAGACGTTAGTAACGATCGTTGCCGTAGCCGCCGCCGAAGCCCGCCGGCTGCCGCCGCGTGGCGAAGCAGTCGGAGCAGTAGACCGGCTTGTCGCCGCGCGGCTGGAAGGGGACCTGGGTCTCCTTGCCGCACTCGCTGCAGATCGTCGCGAACATCTGGCGCTGTGGGCGGTCGTAGCCGCCGCCGGCGCTGTAGCCGCCACCACCGCCGGCGTAACCGCCACCGCCCTGCTGCGCCTTGCGCGCGCGACGGCAGTCGGGGCAGCGACCCGGCTGGTTCACCAGCCCGCGCTGCGCGTAGAACTCCTGCTCACCGGCAGTCCAGATGAACTCCTGCCCGCAATCGCGGCACTCCAGGGACTTGTCCTGATAGCTCAACTCCGCACCCTTTCGAGAGAAACAGACATCCAACCGAGTTGGAATAGTTCGACTGCGGGACGAGTCTAGCAGGACGGTCGGGGAGCCCCGCCCGGCATCTACGTGCGCGCAAGGTCAACTAGTCCGACTAGGACGATAACATACCCTTAACAATTCCGCAAGAGGTTTGCGCCGTGAGGATACGGAATCGCGACGGTCCGAGCGCATTGCTGTCTGACAATAGATCATATTCGCCAAGAAATGATTACGGGACGGCGAATTCGCCGAGAACAACGCCGCTCGGCCCGAGCGGCTCACCCCCGGCGGCGACCCCCGGCACGACCACCTTGGTCGTCTTTTCTTCCCACGAGACGGTCAGGGTGTAGTCCCCAGGGGCCAGATCGGCGGGGAGCGCGAGGCGCGGGTGATCGCGCACCCGATCGCCAACCTGCCAGAGGCGCGGCGCGGCGATGTCGGCGAGCGGATACTTGCGCCACTCGGCGACGACCCGCCCGCCCGCGTCGCGCGCGCGCAGGACGGGCAGCACATCGCCGGGAACCGGCGCGAGTACATCCCAGGTCAAGTCGGCGGCGAGCACGTTGCCCTCGGCGATCATCCGCCCGTCCCGCAGGGCGAGCGCCCCGCCGAAGCGCGGCCCCGTCACCTGCCGGTCGGCCCCGCCCGGTAGCAGCCTGCCGACCCCGCGAACGCGCGCCCCTTCCGGCAACATCTCAACGAGGAAAACCGAGTCAACCCGACGGGCGAGCGCCGCAAACTCATCGAGAGTCGCCGGGCCACCGTGGGTATTAAAATCGTACTTCCAGCCATTCACATCGGGGTAATAGCCGCGCGATTCAAGCGGCGGCTGCACGCCACGGTGGATGTAGACCGAGCGACCGAGCCCGACATAGCCGGGCAGGGCGGTCAGCCCGACATGGCCGACCGGATACTCGGGAACCTTCGGAGCGAACCAGGCGGGGACATTGAGGAAAAGGAGCGGGCGATCACCGTGCGCCGCGCCGACGTCGGCGACGGCGTGGACGAGGGTCGTCCCCTCGGCCCACATGTCGCGGCGCACGGCGATGAAGCTGAGGCTCTGGACCGTCACGCCGAGCAGCAGGAGGAGCGAGACCCCGCGCCAGGCCCAGGTGATCGCGCGCCGCGGGAAGCGCAACGAGGGGAGCAACCCCCAGAGGGCGGCGATCGCCGGGGCGGCGGGGTAGAGGAGGCGCGGGGCGTCCTCCAGATAGGCCCAACTGAGGACCGCCCAGGCGGGGAAGAGGACGATCGCCGCCGCGCCAAGCGCCACCAACGGCGTGCGCGGATGCCGACCGACAGCGTAGAGGGCGACCAGCACCAGCAGGGTCGCGACGATCACGGGCCAGAGCGCATTGATGGGGTCGAAGCCGAAGCGCGCACCGAGACCCTTCAGCTGCGCCGCCACCGGCCAGATCGTCCCCTGGAGGAAGTAGCGCGCGTTCGGGAGCAGCGACGCGGGCGACCACCTTTCGGGGCGATCGAACTTCGGCACGGTCGTCCAAACGAGCAGGAAGAGCCCGGTGGCGGCGGCGTAGGGGAAAACGCGGAGCGCGGAGCGCGGAATTTGTCCTCTCGCAGACTCAGCAGGAGTTCGAGGCCCATGATCAGCGGCAGGATGACAACGCCGCTCTCGTGCGTCCACAGACCAACAACGGCCGCCAGCAAGGACCCGGCATAGCGGAAGTCTGCTCCCCCCCCGGCGGCCATCTCATTCCGCGTTCCGCGTTCCGCGCTCCGCGTTCTCGCGTCGTGATACAGCAAAAGCGCGAGTAACAATGCGGCGGTCATCAATGGATGGAAGAGGGTGTGCGCGCCAATCGCGGCCTGGTAGCTGAAGGGATAGGTGATGAAGAGGATCGCGGCGACGACACACCAATAGTTGCCGGTGAGGCGGCGCAGCAGGAGGTAGAGGAACCACGCCGCTAGGATGTGGCAGAGCAGGGTCAGGCCGTGCAGCGCCCCCTCGCTGTAGCGCCCCTGGATCGCGCGCAGCCCCTTCCAGAGAACGAACGGGATCGGGCGGTAGTAGGCGTACCCTTCCGACGAGCTGAAGAGCGACCAGACCGAGCGGCCTTCGGCGCGCGGCAGATCGAGCGGATCATCGAAGGTGAAGGCGAAGCGCAACGACTCGCCGTAGACGAACGCGGTCAGGAGCGCGCAGAGGAGCAGCACGCCGAGCGACACCGCCCGGTCGAGCGCCCTGGTCGTCAGGCCCGTCGGCACGAGCGGGCGCGATTGCGCGACGCCATCTCCATCGAGTGAAGATTGCGCCCGCTCACCGCCGATCGCCAAAGCTCTCCCCCGCCGCTGAAGCCCGCCCCACCGCAGCGGGATAATAGCTCACTCGCTCGGCTGATCACCATCAGCCTCTAGAACGCGCGTGGGTGGCGTGCGGTGTCGCGGCACGGTAGACGCGCGCCGCGTGACGTAGTAGTCGCAGCAGTCGGTGAGCGGGCAACGCTCGCAGCGCGGTTGGCCGTAGACGCAGGGGTTCTGGCCGTGCTTCAGGAAGGCGCGGTGGAAGTCGTAGATGATTTGCGGGTCGGGTGGCAAGAGCGCGCCCAGGAGCTCGTGCGCGTGCTCCGCCGTCACCTTCGGCCCGAGCAGCCCGAGGCGGATCGACACCCGGTGGACGTGGGTATCGACCGGCAGGATCGGCTTGCGGCAGGTGAAGAGGAGGACACAAGCGATCGTCTTCGGCCCGACCCCTTCGAGCCGCCCGAGCCAGGCGGCTGCCTCCGTCGTGGGGAGGTCGCGGAGGAAGTCGAGCGAGAGTTCGCCGCGCTCGGCGGTGATCCGGCGCATGATCGCCTGGAGACGCGGCGCTTTCAACTCGGGCCAGTTCACCGCCGCGATCGTCTCCTCCACCTCCGCCGTCGGCGCGTCGCGCACCGTGGCCCAATCGCCGAAGCACGCCAGCAGCGCCAGGTAGGCGGCGTAGGTCTGCTCGTTGCGCGTGCGGTGCGAGAGGAGGATATCGACGAGCATGCTGAGCGGGTCTTTGTCGGAGAAGTGCGCGTGGCCGTGGCGCGCGACCAGGCGCTCGGTGACAACGCCCGCCTTCTCGGCCAGCGCCGCCAGATCGGCAGTCGGGTAGCCCCAGTCGCCGGTGGCTGTCCGTCGGGATACCTTAACATTCGCCATGCGCCCATCCCTCTCGGCTACGTCCCCCGGCGACGCGAATTGCTATGCAAGCGGCGTTCCGCTGGATAGCACGATGGGGCGGGTGCGCGGCCCCGGCCCCGCCGATCGCGATGGGCTATCATTAGCCACAGAACAGAGGCTGCGCGAGCGATGTGGCGAGATGATCGCGAGTGCGCTACGGGAGGGGAGCGAGACGATGGCCGCCGTGCCGAGCAACGCGGCGGCACACATGACAGTCGAAACCCTCCATCGCGCCGCCTTCATCGCCTCCTGCCCGGTCGGGCTCTTCCTCTTTTTCCTGCCGCTCTACTCGCAAGCGCTCGGCGCGTCGGCGACGGAGATCGGCCAACTTTTCGCCGTCTTCGCGCTGATGCCGATCCTCGCGCGCCCCCTCGTCGGGCGTGGGACCGATCGCTACGGGCGGCGCCCGTTTCTCCTCGCCGGGCTGACGCTGTTCGTCGTCGCCTGGGGGCTCTACGCGGCCTCGGCGCGGGTCAATGTCCTCTTCGCCGCGCGGATCGTGGAGGGGGCCGCGTCGGCGCTGCTCCTCATCCCGTCCTACGCCCTGCTCGCCGATCTCGTCCCGGCGAGGGGACGCGGCGCGGCGATCGGGCGCTTCCAGAGTATGATCAACCTGGGGGCGTTCATCGGTGGCGGTGTCGGCTTCCCGCTCCTCTTCGCCGCCCAGGGGCTCGGCTACGGGATCGTCGCGGGGTGGCGACTCGCCTTCTGCTTCTACACCGTCGCGACGATCATCATGCTCCTGATCGCCCACCGGCGCATCGCTGAGCCGCCGCGCCATCCCAAAGAAGCGCCGCCCGCGTTGGCCGTCCCAATGGCTCCACGCGCCAGCTTGCGCGCCCTTATCCCCTTACTGATTATCTGCCTCGGCACCTCGACGGCCAATGGTGTTACCCAGCCGATCCTGACCCTCTACCTCCGCGACCACTTCACCCAGAATCTGGGCCTGCTCCTCCTCACCTTCACGCCCGCCGCGATCGTCTACGGGGTCGCGCCGGCACCGCTCGGGCGATTGAGCGACCGCGTCGGTCGCCGCCGCCTGATGGCGATCGGGCTGGCGATGGCGGGCGCGGTGGCGGGGATCTTCCCGTTGCTGCCGAATATCGCGCTGCTCGGCGCGCTCTGGACCCTCGAAGCACTCTGCATCTCGGCGGCGGTGCCGGCAGAAGGTGCGCTGGTGGCCGATCTCACGGGCGGCGCGCGACGCGGCATGGCCTACGGGCTCTACAGCTTCGCGGTCGGCATCGGCGCGACCCTCGGCCCGCTGCTCGGCGGCTGGGCCTACGATCACCTCGGCCCGACGATCCCGTTCTACCTCAACGCGATCATCCTGCCGGTCAGCGCCCTGCTCGTCCTGCTCCTGCCGATCGAGGCGCGACGAAAGGCGCGCGGCGAGAAAGTGACCGCGTAAACAGTGATGGCGGCGGGTGAGGAAGAGCAGCGATCCGGTGACGTAGGGCAGTGATCTTGGCATGGCGGCGATTGAAGCCGGCGGCGAACGTAAACGTGGGTGTGCGGGCGGCTGAAGTCGCCCGCACGCCATTAAGTCTTCGCCCGCAACCAATATCACCCAAGCCCCAGTATCTGTCGCGTTTCAGCCGGGGTCGCCGGTTCGCGGCCGATCTCGCGGCCCAGGCGCACCAGCCGCTCGACGAGCTGCGGGTTCGTCGCCTTGACGTCGCGACTGAGGTAGTGATTGTCCTCCAGGCCGGTGCGCACATGGCCGCCGATGACGAGCGCGGCCAGATTCATCGGCAACTGCGCACGACCGATCGCGCAGACCGACCAGAGCGATTGGGGTGGCAACTGCTCGGCCATGTGCAGGAGTTGCTTCACTGTGGCCGGCGCGGCCCCGCGTATACCGAGGACGAACTGGAACCAGTACGGCGGCGTGAACGCACCCGAGGCGATGTAGGGCCGGGCGTTCTCGATCATCCCGCTCTCGAAGCACTCGATCTCCGGCTTCACGTTGTATTCCGCTAGATCGTCCGCCAGGGCATCGAGGAATTGCGGCGAGTTGACGAATACGCGCCCCGCGAAGTTGACCGAACCGGCGTCGAACGAGGCGATCTCCGGGCGCAGTTTAACCGGCTCGCGGCGCGCGGCATCCCCGGTCACCCCGGCACCACCGCCGGTGCTCATATTGATGATCAGGTCGCAATCCGGCGACTGCTCGCGGATGAGGGTGCGCACGCGATCGTAGAGAGCGGGGTCGCAACTCACCAGCCCGTCATCCCCCCGAACGTGGATATGGACGATCGCCGCGCCGAGGTTCCAGCAGCGAATCGCGTCGGTCGCGATCTCCTCCGGTGTGATCGGCAGGGCCGGATTCTGTGCCTTCGTCCCCGCGCTGCCGGTCAGCGCCGCCGAAACGATCACCTTGTCGCCGTCCATCTCCCCACCTTTCGTGGTCAGAACTTATGGGCTAGACAATGCCGAACACTGGCAGGCGGTTGAAACCGCCTGCTCCCTCGGCACCATGCTCACCAGCGCCGGGAGCATTCTACAGAAGGGCGCGCGCCTGGCAAGCGGGGGCGCGATCGGATCGGGGCGAGTCATCACACGGCGCGAAGCGATTAGAGCAGCCAGTCCCGCCGCGCGGCGAACTCCCGCAGTGCGGCCTCTTGTGAGGGGCTGCCGACGGCGTTCGGGCAGACGGCGCGGATCTCGCGCAGGGCGACCTCGGCGGGGAGTCCGCCGCGAATCAGGTAGGCGGCGAGGACGGTGCCGGTGCGCCCCTGGCCGACGAGGCAATGGACGGCGACGCGCTCGCCGCGCGCCCGTCGCTCGTCGATGAAGTCGAGCGCCGCGTCGAGTTGGGCCGGATCGGGCGGCGTCAGATCATCGACCGGCAGATGCAATTCGGCCAGGCCATGCCGCGCCAGCGCGCCGGGGAGGAGCGGCGTCTCGGTCAGGGTCAGCACCGCGCCGATCCCTCGGTCACGCAACCAGCGCAGATCGTCGTCGAGCGCGGCGGTGGCGGCGGCGAGATCCGCGCCGTCGCCATCGCGCCGCGACCACTTGCCGGGGCGACCACAGCCGGCCAATGCGCCGTCGATCAACCAGTAGAATCCGTGCTTATCCATCGGTCCCAAGCCCTTTCCACGCCAGCAATGCCGGGGCGGGCAATGCATATCCGCCCGTGATCCAGCGTAGCGCGCGCACCCACCGCGGCGCATCTGGCAAATAGGTAGCGGCGCACCCCACCCGTTTGGAGCGCGGCGCACCCGCCGGATGGCGAGGTGCTCCTGAGTGGCGAGGTCAGTACGGTACAATGGGTGTCAGACGACGCTTGCGCCGACGCGCCGACGCTATGAGGAAAGGAATGGGGGCAATGGAGAAATCTGAGCCGCTGCCGCTCTATCTGGTGACACATCGTGGCGCGCTGGCCGTCAACGACAACGAGACAATCGCCTCGCGCCCCGCAGCGGGCGGGTCGGCGGGGGAGATGTTCGAGACGCTGTTGGAGATGACGCACCATCAGGCCGAGCGCCTGGGGCAGATGGTTAACGTCCTCAGCGTGGCTCCGGCCCCGGCGGGCGATTTTCGCGGCGACAACGCGATCACCATCCACGTCGCCGAGGACGGTGCCTGGCACAACCCGGCGCACCGGGGATAACGCAGGGTAACCCGGCCTCGCATGATGAGGGGGCCGGGCGGCGGTGTTCGGTCGATCGGGTGGCGCGGGCCGGGCTTTCGCGCGGACGATGACAGGCGGAGGTACGGAGATGGTCGCACGCCCGACCCCCAAGCGGTTCACGGTGGGGGAATACGAGGAGCTGGGGAAGCTCGGCTTCTTCCACGAGGACGACCGCGTCGAACTGCTGGATGGGGAGATTATCGAGATGACCGCGATCGGGGGCGATCACGCTGTGCTGACGCGCCAGCTCAACCGCATCGTCGTCGGTCAGGTCGGCGCGGGCTACATCGTCGATGTGCAGAATCCGCTCCGCCTGAACGACGACAGTATGCCCCAGCCGGACCTCGCGGTGATCCGCGACAAGGACTACGGCGGCACCGTACCCACCGCGGCGGATGCCCTGCTGGTCATCGGGGTGGCCGACTCATCGATCGAGTACGATCGGAACCGCAAACTCCCCCGCTACGCCGCCGCCAGTATCCCCGAGTCGTGGATCATAGATGTCACCGCGCGGACGATCGCGCGCTACAGCGATCCGACCAATGAGCGCTACCAGCAGATCGTCCCCGCGCACCGGGGGCAGACGCTCGCCTCGGCGATTATCCCGGCGATCAGTATCGCGGTCGATAGCGTCTTCCGCTAATCTCACGACGACAGCAAGCCCCGCTGCCCGGCCACAGCCACCGCCTGGGCGCGCGTATTCGCGCCCAGTTTGTTGAAGATCGATGTGACGTGGAAGCGCGCGGTCCGCTCGGAGATGGTCAGGGCGCGCCCGATCTCCTTGTTCGAGAGGCCGTCGGCGACGAGGTGCAGCACCTCGCGCTCGCGGTCGCTGAGGGTGTCGCTCGTGCGGCGCGGCGCGTGGAGTTCGGCGAGGACGCGGGCGGCGACGCGCGGCTCCAGGTGCGACCCACCGGCGTGTACGGCGCGGACAGCGCGGGCGATCTCCTCGGTCGAGGCTCCTTTCAACAGATAGCCCTTCGCCCCCGCGCGGATCGCGCCGAAGACTCGCTCGTCAGTCTCGTACGCGGTGAAGACGATAACGCGACTCGCCGGGCTGGCCTCGACCAGGCCTGGCAACGCGGCGATGCCGCCCAGGCCCGGCAGTTCGAGATCGAGCAGGATCACATCGGGGCGGGCGCGCGCGACGACTGGCAAGGCTTCCTCGGCGGAAGGCAGCGCGCCGACGACCGTGAACTCTTCCTCGTCTTCCAGCACCCCGACGAGCCCCTGCCGGACGATCGGGTGGTCATCGACGACAAGAATGCTGATCATCTCACCTCTCTCGCTCGGCGCAACGCCGTCGATAATCGCGTGTTCGGTCGCGGCTCACGGCGCGAGTTCGGCGGGTGGCGGGAGCAGGACGCGCACCGTCGTCCCGTGTCCGGGGCGGCTCACGATCCGCACCTGCCCCCCGAGCAGCCGGGCGCGCTCGCGCATCCCGACCACGCCGAAACCGCTACCCGCCGTTTCGCGTCGGACTTCGGACGGTGCGAACCCAACGCCGTCGTCGCGCACGACGAGGGTGATGCCGCGCGGCTCGACCCGGAGGGTGATTGTCACCTCAGTCGCCGCCGCATGACGGCGCACATTAGTGAGTGCCTCCTGGGCGATCCGGTAAAGCTCGGCCTCGATTCGCAACGGCAAGGAAGCGACCGCCGCCCCGTGCGTGCGGACGCCCACCCGCACGCCGTGCTCGGAGGTGAAGGCGCGACCGAGCGCGGCGAGCGCTTGCGGCAACGGCGTGCCGACGAGCGGCAGCGTGCGGAGGTCGTGGACGGAGCGCCGCGCCTCCTCCAGGCTGTCGCGGACCGTCGTCAGCGCGCGTTCGAGCCGTCCGCGCGCCCGCGCCGGGTCGCGCTCCAGATGATGCAGCCCCCCTTCGAGATCGAGGGCGATGGCCGTGAGCCCCTGCGCGAGGGTGTCGTGGATCTCGCGGGCGATCCGGGTCCGCTCCTCGACCCGCGCCAGGCGGGCGCTCTCGACCGCGAGTCGCGCCCGTTCGAGCGCGATCCCGATTTGCCGGGCGATCGTCGCCAGCAGGCGCAACTCCTCGGTGGTCAACCCGCGCCACGACGGCGCGGCGACATTCATCACCCCCAGCTGAACCTCACCAAAGGAAAGGGGGATACTGGCGTGGTAGGCCAAACCCCCGGTGAGCGCAGTCGACTCCGCGCGTACGGCAGGCCGCAGGCGGCTGCACTCGACCACGTCGATATTCTGTGGGGTCAGTTCGCCAGCCGCGAACGCTTCGAGGCACCAGCAAGGGTTGCCGGTCATCCGCACCGGCTCGCGCAGGTAGGGCGGCAAATGCCGGGCGGCGGCATTGTAATACTGGCCGGTCTCGCGATCGAGCAGCCAGACCCAGCCGGTGCGGAGATCGAGCAGCTCGGCGACGAGTTCGAGCGCCCGCTGCAGGGCGGCGCGCACATCGCTCTCGTCGCTCAGCGCCTCGGTCACGGCTTCCAGGATCCGTAGCTCCCGTGACGCCTGCCCGCCCGCCGCTGTTGTCCCCGATCGCCCCGCCACACCGCCCCCCTTATGGGGGCGATGATACCGTACAACTGCAGAAGGGGCGCGGGGCGGCGATGCCGCCCCTCGCCCCCGGTCCTTCCGGTGGTAATCCTTAGCGCACCGCGAAGACCGCCGCCGCCAACAGGGTCTCCCCATCGGCGGTGAAGATCCCCACGATGTACTCCCCGGCGGGATAGCTGGCAGAGTCGAGGGTGAGTTGCAGCGTGCCGGCACCCGTCGTCGTCGGGCGACCGCTGGCGACCGCCTTGTTCGCCGCATCGAAGACCCCGATCAGTACAGGGGTGGACGGCGTGAAGCCCGCCCCTGTGATCCCGAACCGCGTACCGGCGGGCGCGTTGTTCGGCGAGACGCCGACCACCGGGTCACCGCCACCACTGCGCGGCGCGGCGCTCGGTGCCGCGCTCGGCACCGCACTCGGCGCGACACTCGGGCGAGTCGACGGCGCGACGGTCGGGGCGACGCTCGGGCGGGCCGATGGCGCGGCGCTCGGCCGCGCCGATGGGGCGGATCCGCCCGCGCCGACCGTGTAAGTCGCCGTGGCGAGAACATTCCCGGCGCTGTCGCCGACGGCGACGGTGTACTGCCCGTTGGGGTCGCCGGTCGAGTCGTAGGTCGCGTTGATCGCGCCGTCGGCGCGCACATTGATCGTGGCGTTGGCGAAGGTCTTCCCGGCACTATCGACGATCACGACCGGTAATTGGCTGTTCGCCGGGAAGCCGCCGCCGGTGATCGTGAACTTGGTGCCGACCGGCCCGGAACCCGGTGCCACCGCGAGCTTCGGCCCGTTCGCAGTCGGCGCGGCGCTCGGCACGGTGGAGGGGCGGGCCGACGGGCGAGCCGAGGGGGAGGCAGAGGCGCGCGGCGAGGGCGACGCGGAAGCGCGCGGCGAGGCGCTCGGTGCGGCGGCACCCTGCTGCGTCGGCGCGCCGAGCCGGATGTCACCGGCACCCGACTTCGGATCGACGCCGGGATCCTCGATATCCTGGGCGCGCCCGACGAGGAACTGCTGAATCTGGTCGGGGGTCGCCGTCCCCAGGCTGCTGAGGACGAGCGCCGCCGCCCCGGCGACGTGCGGGGTCGCGGCGGAGGTGCCGGGGAATGCCGGGTCGCTCGGACTCTCCCGCTGGTACGAGGCGGTCAGCACCCGGTCCGGCGCGGTGATCTCCGGCTTCACCCGGTTATCGGCGGTCGGCCCCTGGCTGCTGAAATCCTCCAGCGACAGATCGCGGACATCGGTCGCCCCGACCGTGAACGCCCCCTTGGCGTCGGCAGGCGTGGCGACACTGCCGACGGGGGTGAGCAGTTGCGTCTCGCTATTGGCGACGAAGATCTCCAGCTTCACGGGGCGCACGTTGCCCACGGTGCGCACGCGGAGCTGATAGGTCTGGCGCTGGAACTGGCGGTCGAGCGGGAAGATCAGCGTCTCCACCGGCACGACGCCGCGAGACTGCACGTTGCGCGAGGAGTCGAGATATTGCCGCCCATCGGCGCTGAACAGGTAGAGGTCGAGGTTGACCGGCTCGCCGGTCCAGGCGTCCCAGCGCATCCGCACATCGAGCGCGCTCCCGACGCTGATCTTCAGGAACTCTTTGCCGGGTGCGAACTCGTGCCAGCCATTACCGTCACCGTCGGTGAGGTTGGCGGCATAATGCTCGTCGCCCGAGTTGCCGGCGGCCACGACGAAGAGGACGCCCTTCGCGCGGGCGTTGTCGACGATCCGCACGCCGAGGCCGGTCCCGTCACCGCGGGTCGTCCCCACCGAGCCGAACGAGGCCGAGATGATCTTGACCCCCTGGGAGATCATCCAGTCGGTCGCCTGGCCGACGCTGGCATCGCTGTCGATATTGGCGATGTACAGTTCGGCATCGGGGGCCACCGCGTGGACGATCTCGGCGCAGGCGGTCCCGTGAACCTCACCGCCGCCGGTGATGTCTTTGGTGGAATTGAATGAGCGCGCCTGGACATTCGTGGGCAACTCCTGCCCGAGCAGTTGCTGATACCCGGCGAACCCGAGGTCGATGATCCCGACCTTCACCCCCTTCCCGGTGATCCCGGCGGACTGCCACTGGTCGGCACCGATCACCTTGACCCCCTCGCTGACGATCGGGGCCATCTGGGCGCGCAGGATATCGCTCGTCATCCCCGGCACATAGCGGCTCTGCATCCCGGGACGGCGGGTGATCTTGATCTGCTCCACCGAGCTGAAGGCGGCGAGTTGGGCGACCGGGTTGTTCTGCGCGGCGACGGCGACGGCATCGAGCGCCATCGCCATCTCGATGACATTCTCATAGCTCGCCACCACACGACCGCCGAGTTCGGTGATCTTCGCCTCGACCGGCGCGGTATTCTGATCGGCGAGGACCAGGGTCAGCAGAACCTCGTTGGCCGTGTTCAGCAGGCCGTAATCACGCGCCGCCTGCTCGGCGGCCCCGCGCCCCTGCTGCTGATAAATGATCGCGATGTCGAACAGCTTGGAATCAACCTTTGCCTGATCGCCGGTCGGGACCGGCAGATTCGGCGGCAGGGTGACCGCGCCCGGCGTGCCACCATCGTTGCCGCCCGGCACAAAGGTCGGCACCGCGATCGCCGTACCACTGACGACCGGCTGTGTCGGCGCGGACGGCACACCGGCGGTCGGCGGTGCCACCGTCGGGGCCGGGCTGTTGGTCAGTGAACAACTCGCCAACACCAGTGTCAGCGCCAGCAAGACCAGCGTCAGGCGCACTTGTCCCGCCCAGAAATCTCTCGCTCGTCGTTTAGGCGCGCGCATCGTCGCAACTCCTCCCCAAAGATCATCATGGACAAATCACTGCTCGTACTAAAGGTGGTCCGCCCGATTACCGGTGTCACTCGCCGCCCCGCTCCCTGTCTCGTCTCTCACCCCTCCTCACCGTTTTACTTCCCTACCTGCGACTTCAACGCGACTCGCGCAGCCAGTGCGGGAATTGACCCGCTCAGGATGCGGACTCCCCGATCGGCTGCGCGCCAAGCGGCGCGAGGGCCGACGCGGCGACGAGCCCACTCCTGATTGACCAGAGGATGACTTGCGCGCGGTTCGCCAGCCCGAGCTTGCGCAACAGACGGCTGACGTGGTCCTCCACCGTGCGCTCTTTGATCGCCAGGATCGCACCGATTTGCCGATTGGCGAGCCCCTGGGCGATCAGCAGCGCGACCTCACGCTCGCGACGGCTCAATTGGATATCGGGCGACCCGGCGAATAGGCCCGTCGTCGGGCTAGTCACCACGCTGACCGGAGCATCCGTGATTGCCCCCGACGACACCTGCTCCTGTTTAACCATGCGCGCACTCCCGCCATACCCGTTGTCACTCGGCAGCCGTACGCCGTTTCCCGTGGCCCGACTTGGCCCGGTGCAGATTCGCTCCGGCAAGGGGGCGTGGGCGCTGCCCACCCCCCCAATCAACGATACGCAGAGAGATCTTGATTCTCCCCAATCTCGCCGACGCGCCCCGAGGCGCGCACCCCGGATCCGCCAGCGTACTGCGGGGTGCGCTTGTTCGGTCACTCATTGCGGCATAGGCAGAGGAAAGGAGAATACCTCGTGATAGTGGGGTATTCTTGGCACCATTCTCTTCGTGGTGCGAGGGGGAATGGAACGGGGAGACGACACGGGAAAGGTGGGGGCGGAGTCAGCCGGTTGCCGCGAGCCAGCCAGAGATCAGCATCGGCTCAGGCGCGTAACGCCTCCTCCAGCAGAGCGAGCCCCGCCGTGGCACTGGCCGTCCCGAAACCGATGCGGACGTGCCGCTCTCCCCCGGCGAAGTAGGCGCTCGGGGCCAGCAGCAGGCCGTGGTCACGCAGCAGGCGGTCGCCCAGCGCGCTCGTCGGCTCATCCCCCAACCAACGCGGGAAGGCGACGACCCCGCCTCGCGGCGGCACCCAGGAGAAGCGGTCCGCGTTGCGCCCCAGGAAGGCGCGCAACGCCGCCAGATTCTCGCGCGCCAGCGTCAGGTTCCCGGCCAGGATGTGGTCGGCGTGGCGCACGGCGAGGGTCGCCAGGAACTCCATCGGCGCGCCAATGTAGCTGTTCTGATACAGGCGGAAGTCGCGCACCGCCCCGAGGATCGCCGCGTCGCGCGTTGCCAGCCAACCCACCCGTAGCCCCGGCAGCCCATAGGTCTTGGAGACGCTGTTGAGCACCACCGCCCGCGCCGAGAGATCCGCCAGGCTCGGCGCTTCCCCGGCGGCGTCCAGCGGCAAGCCGCGATAGATCTCGTCCCCCACCAGCGTTGCACCCGCCCCGTCCGCGAGGACGATCAACCCCTCCAGGTAGGCCCGATCCGGCACGAAGCCGGTCGGGCTGTGCGGGAAGTTGGTGACGATCAGGCGCGTGTTCGGGCGCAACAGGGGGCGCAGGCCCGCCAACGACGGTGCCCACCCCGCCTCTTCCTCTGCCGCCCAGAGGCTGACCGCCGCGCCGCACCACGCCCCCAGCCTCGCCAGCGGCTGATAGACCGGGCTATGGACGACCACATGATCCCCCGGCTGGAGGGTCGCCATGAAGAGGGACGGTAGGATGTCGTCGCCGCCGCAGGCGACTATCACCTCGTCCGGCCCGATCCGCTCGTAACGCGCCGCGATCGCCTCGCGCAGCGTGACCGCACCGAATGCCGTGGTGTAGCCGAGCGGCAGCGCGGCGAAGCGCTCCGCCGCCCCGGACTCCAATGCCAGCAGCGTCGCCGTCCCGAGCGGCTCCGCGAATGAGGGGCTGAGGTTCGCGCGGGCCGTTGCCGCTGCGGGCTGATTGAAGAAGCGCTTCAGGGCGAAATCGGGCATGGCGCGCATGGTTGCGCCCTCCTCCTCACTGGTGGTAAGGATGTACCCATTCTGCGGTATTTATACGATGGCACCCCGATATCCGACGGACACGCGCCACATCCTTGAGGGGTAATGTCAGACGCTCCGCTCTGCAAATCAGCGCTGTCATGCCCCCAGAACTTGAAAAACCCGATGCCGGTTGGGATGCCGGAGACCGTGCCGCGACAACAGCGGCACGCCGGTCACCTCTCCGTTGGGGGGAGGAGCGCGAGCAAATCGCGAACGGTACACCCTTGCTGGGCGGGATGACGCAACGGGCGGTCGCCATGAATCTCGTAGCGATTCTTCCGCCCGTCGCGGAAACGACCGATATATCCCTCCACTTCGAGATTGTCGAGGATCCGTTGTACCGCGCGCTCGGTCACCCCGACCGTCGCGGCAATCTCCTTAGCAGTCGCCCGATTGTGCTTGGCGATACAGAGGAGTACCTGCGCGTGATTGGTCAGGAACGTCCAGCCAGCCATCTCGCCCCCACATCGGCCCGATTAGCCGCGCGGCGCACGGTAACCGGCCGCCTCGGCGTCCGCCTCGGTGGCGAAGCAAGATTCCGGCTTGGTGCGCTCGTAGCTGGCGCTCCCGGCGGTGTGGAAGATGAGCGCGCCCATGCTGCTCTTGTTCCCCTTGATCGGGTGGCTCGCCGGGCATTCGCCAGCGACCGGATCGACCCGACCACCCTGGGCGGGCGACCCTAGCGCCGCGCTCGCGGCGGGGGATTCTATGGCGGGTCGTTGCGCGGTCACTGGTCGCGCCGGAGCTTGTGGCGTGGCGGGATTCGCCCCTGCGACGGTCGGCGGGGGGACGGGCATTGCGGGGGATGATTTGCCTCCCCCAACGGCGGGCCGATCCGGTGTCGCGGCGTCGGTCGATGCCGCCTCGCGCTCGATGTCGGTCACCGCCTCCGGGCTCTCGAGTTCCGCCGCCGCGAGCTGGTCGGCCACTCCCTCATCGGGCGCACTCGATACCGCCATGAGCGGGCGCGGCGTGGCCTCTGGTGTGGTCGGGGTGACGGCACGTTCCCGCAGGACGATCGTGTCATCGCCGCCGGGTGTCGTGTCGGTCGGCAGCCCCTCCTCCTCGCGGGTGAAGAAGAAGGTCAGGAGCGCGCCGGCGACGGTGCCAAGCCCGAGGCCACTGAGGAAACCGATCGGGCTCTTGCGGCGCTGCCGCTGTTCCAGGCGCGCTTGCGCCCGCTCGACTTGACGCTCCAATCGCCGAATCGCGCGCTCTTTCGTGTTGAACATCCGTCCCCCTCCTGGCGGGCCTTATCCGACTCACCCGGACGCCCGGCGAGAGGATAAGGCCGTACATTATACGGCTACGGCCAATGGTGCGAGTGTCGGGCGGTCGATCCGCAGCGGGGCCAATGCCGCAGGAGTTGTGCCAGTCAATGCGGCCTCGGCCAGCAATTGCCCCAGGCGCGGGCCATAGGGCATCCCGTGGCCGCAGAAGCCGCCCGTCACCCAGACCCCCGGCAGGCTGGGGGCGGCGTCGGCGACGGGGAGATAATCTGCGGTGAACGCCATCAGCCCGGCCCAACTGCGCGCCACGCGCAGCCCGGCGAGTTGCGGGAAGAGGCGCGGCAGGACCCGCTCGATCGATGCGATCACGTCGGGCGTCGGCACCGACTCGCGCACCCCCACGTCGCCGAGTGGCGCGTCGGCGCGGCAACCGCCGATCACAATCGAGCCGTCGAGGGTCTGCTGCCAATACTCGCCGGTCGGGGTGACCGACGCCCCGACCCCGGTGGTGAAGACCGGCGGCAGCGGCTCATAGGCGAGGATCTGACCGCGCACCGGGACGATGCGCCCGGCGAGCGCCGAGATGAGTTCATCGGTCCAGGCATTGACCGCGACGATCACCCGCCCGGCGTGCACCGACCCGCCCGAGGTGCGCACGATCGTCCCCCCGTCGGTCGGCGTGAGCCCCTCGACTGCGGCGAGACACAGGCGCGCGCCGTGCTGCTCGGCGGCGCGGGCGATCCCGGCGAGGTAGCGCGCCGAGTGGAGCAACCCACCATCGGCGAAGAAGAGGCCACCGGTGATCTCCGGGCCGAGCGGCGTCGCGATCAGTTCCTGCACACCCCGGCGATCGAGCAGCGCGCCCGGCAAGCCGACAATCTGCATCCTTTCGAGACTCTGCCGCATCTCCGCCAGCGACTCGTCGGTCAGCGCGAGGCTCAGGGTGCCGGGGGTGCGATAATCGCAGTCGATCCCTTCCTCTTCGATGATCTGCGCGATCAGCGCCTGCCCCGCAGCGGAGAGCTCCCAGACGACGCGCGCGGCCTCGGGGCCAATCCGCGCGACGGTATCCGCGTATCCGCCCGCCGTACCCGCGCGCACGAAGCCGCCGTTGCGGCCGGTCGCCCCCCAGCTGATCGCGGTGCGCTCGATCAGCGCGACCGCCACACCCGCCCGCGCCAGCCAGTAAGCGGTCCAACTCCCCAGGAGCCCGCCGCCGACCACGACCACATCGACCGCTTCCGGCAACGGAGCGGTCGGCACCGGCGGCGGTGCCGACGCGTGCCAGTACGACTGCGGCTCGGCGGTGTGTCCGTTGTGCATTGTTCCCCTCCTTCGGGGAGTCGTGAGTCGTGGGTCGTGAGTCGTGAGAACGTGTCCCTGGCGCGGTGCCGGACAACCGAGCGCTGCCTTCCAGCGAGACTCTCACCACTCACAACCCACGACTCACGACTCCGTTCATCCCCTGCGCCGGGCAAAATCGCCCATGAACCCGGTGAGGGCGTTGACCCCCTCGATCGTCATCGCGTTGTAGAGCGAGGCGCGAATCCCGCCGACCGAGCGATGCCCGGCGAGGCCGACAAATCCGGCGGCGGTCGCCTCCGCGAGGAATCTTTTCTCGTCGGCGTCGTTCGCCAGGCGGAAGGTGACATTCATCAGCGAGCGACTCTGCGGCGTGGCGTGACCGCGATAGAATCCGGTGCTCGCATCGATCGCATTGTACAGCGTTGCGGCCTTGTGCGAGTTGCGCTCCCCCAGCGCCTCGATCCCGCCCTCGGCCTCGATCCAGCGCAGCGTCAGCAGGATGAGATAGACCGCGAAGCTCGGCGGCGTATTGTAGAGCGAGTCGGCCTTGGCGTGGGTCGCGTAGCGCAGGATCGCCGGGATCGTATCGGGCGCGCGGTCGAGGAAGTCGGCGCGGGCGACCACGATCGTCGCGCCGGCCGGGCCGAGGTTCTTCTGCGCCCCGGCGTAGAGGAGGGCGAAACGCCGCGCATCGATCGGACGCGAGAGGATGTCGCTGCTCATGTCGGCGATTAACGGGCGCTCACCGCAATCCGGCCACTCGTGCCATTGCACGCCATGGATCGTCTCGTTGGAGGTCAGGTGGACGTAGGCGGGCGCGTCGGCGAGGGCAACCTCCGCCCGGCGCGGGACCTCCCGATAGCCGCCCGCGCGGGTGCTGGCCGCGATCCGCACCTCGCCCACGGTCGCCGACTCGGCCAGCGCCTTCTCGGACCACGCGCCGGTCAGGAGGTAATCCGCGACCGCCCCAGGGTGGAGGAAGTTCAGCGGGATCATCGCGAATTGCAGGCTCGCCCCGCCCTGGAGGAACAGCACCCGATACTCGTCGCCGAGCCCGAGGAGCGACTTTAGCCGCGACTGCGCCTCGGCATTAATCGCCTCGTATTCGGCTGAGCGGTGACTCAGCTCCAGGATCGACATCCCCGTGCCGCGATAGTCGCGCAGTTCCGCCTGCGCCTCGGCCAGCACGGCGGGCGGGAGGATCGCCGGTCCCGCGTTGAAGTTGTAGACCATCGG
>CADCWN010000097.1 GCA_902806415.1 uncultured Thermomicrobiales bacterium
GATCGTCGGGCAGTTCACGCTCGAGGCCGAGACCCCCGACGCGGCGAGCGCCTGGCTGCAGGCGGAACTCGCGGCGAAGCTCCAGGCGGGCGAGGCGGGGAGCCCCTGGCAGCCTTATGGCGAGGGTGAGCCGGGCTATGTCCTGGGGAGCGTGCGCGAGTTGCGGCCCGATCCGGGCGTGCCGACCAGGCGGCGCGAGTAGGGCGTGGCTGCGGCGCTGGTGGTGGGGCTGAGTGGGTGGCGTATGAGCCGGACTTCCTGGACCTGCATGGTCTGGTGGGGGAGGAAGAGCCGGGGCGATAGCGGTGCTGGGGCGCGGTGGGCGGCTGGTGGCGAGGATGATAGCCAATGGTAGACTGATTGTCTCGCGGCTGGCGTGTCATGCACGGCCGGGGTGCTTCGTAAGGGGTTGCCGATGTCGGCGATGGCTGATGAGCAGTGGGCGCGCGCGGTGGCCGGGGCGATGGCGCGGGCCGGTTTCGATGAGGCGCACTATACGCTGCTGCCTGATCGCACGATCGGCCTCACCGGTGACTGGCAGACGATGATGGAAGGGATGGCCGGGCGCCTGGAAGATCTGGGGATTCATGTCGAGGTCTACCTGCTCCAGCCCGGCAACAGCAGGGTCGGCTATCGGCTCACCCTGGCCGCGCCCGGGGCGGCACGGGGGGTCACCACGATCCCGGTCGCGAGCATCGACGACGTGCCGGTGGTCTACCGCTAGGGCGCTCACCCCCTCAACGCACGACTAGGCACGCGGGCGTGCGCTCGGTTGATCAGCGCGAGGGCCGCGCACGATGACCCGGGAGCGTCGGGAGGGGCGAGCCCTGACAATGCTGGCGGCACATCGCCGGCGGGGCTCTGGACGCGCGTGCGGCGGGTGTTCGGGGGGGAGGGCTGAGGGTGCACCTACGGCCGATCGCGCGGGTCTACGCCCCGCTGGCCGAGCATCTCGTGGCGCGCGGGGCGGCCGGGGAGTGGTGTGTCACCCTGACGTTCGCGCGGGTGGAGGCGCTCATCGGGCGGCCCCTGCCCGCGTCGGCGCGCGAGTCACGCCGGCATCGGCAGTGGTGGCAGGGCAACGTGAACTCGCCCCACGCGTGGGATGGCTGGCAGCGCGTCGACTGGCGGGTGGAAACGGTCGAGCGCGCGGCCGA
>CADCWN010000098.1 GCA_902806415.1 uncultured Thermomicrobiales bacterium
CCGGTTGTAGGGGCGTATTGCATACGCCCAACCCACGCCATTCACGCTCGGGCGGACGTAGAAAACCTGGCACAAGCGAAGTGAAAGGCCCACCATGCGTGTAGGAATCCTCGGCGGCGGGCAACTCGCGCGGATGACGATCGCCGCCGCGATCGGCCTCGGCATCGACGTGGCGATCTTCGAGCGCGAGGCCGACAGCCCGGCGGGGCGGCTGACGACGCGCGAGGTCGTCGGGCCGTGGGAAGACGCCGCGCTGCAAGCGCGCTTCGCCGCCCTCTGCGACGTGATCACCCTCGAAAGCGAGTTCGTCGATCCGGCGATCCTGGCGGCATTCGCCGCGCTCGGTGTGCCGGTGCGACCGGGCGCGGCGACCCTCGCGCTCGTCGGCGACAAGTTGCGCCAGAAGGAGACGTTCGCCGCGCACGCCCTGCCGCTCCCGCCCTTCCGCGCCGTCGAGACGCCCGCAGAGGTCGCGCGGGCGGGGGCGGAGTGGGGCTGGCCGATCGTGCTGAAGGCGCGCCGCCTCTCCTACGACGGCTACGGCAACGCGATCGTCCGCGACGAGGCGGGGATCGCAGCGGCGTGGGACGGGCTCGGCGCGTCGGATCGCGCGCTCTACGCGGAAGCCTGGGTGCCATTCCGGCGAGAACTGGCGGTGATGGTCGCGCGCTCGACCGGCGGCGCGCTCGCGACCTACCCGGTCGTGGAGACGGTGCAGGCGGTCGAGGCGCAAATCTGCCGCGTCGTGCGCGCCCCGGCGGCGGTGACGCCCGAGGTGGCGGCGCGGGCGACCGAGATCGCGCGCCGGGCGGTCGAGGCGGTCGAGGCGGTCGGGGTCGTCGGCGTCGAACTGTTCGAGCGCGAGGACGGCGCGATCCTCCTCAACGAGATCGCCCCGCGCCCGCACAACTCCGGCCACTACACGATCGAGGGCTGCGTCGCCTCGCAGTTCGAGAACCACCTGCGTGCCATCTTTGATCTGCCGCTCGGGTCAACCGAACTCGTCGCCCCCGCCGCCGTGATGGTCAACATCCTCGGCGAGCGCGCCGCGCCGCTCGACCCGACGCCGCGCGGCCTGCCGGAGGCGCTGGCCGTCCCCGGCGCGCACATCCACCTCTACGGCAAGCGCCAATCCCGCCCCGGTCGCAAGCTGGGCCACGCCACCGCCCTCGGCCCCGACGTGCCGACAGCGGAAGGGATCGCCTCGCGCGCGGCGGCGTTGGTGCGGCTCTAAAAGCGCGATGGGGTATACTTTCGACCAATGGATAGCGGCACATCCACGCAAGGATCCGCAATGGCAAAAGCGAAGTCAGAATTACCGATCATCGCCGACAACACCGCTGCATATGTGATCCGTGACCAGCAACTCTTCGAGGCCATAGTTGCTATCACGCGGCACGCCCTCAATCGATATGATGATGCGGCAATCTTGGACACCCAACAACACCGACTCGTGCTGGCTGTTCGGGATGAAGTGCGATCTGAATTGCAACAACATTCGCCGGATTGGTTTGACACGACCGAGCCACAACAATTGGATCGAGCATTGGAGGCGTATATCACGAAAGAAGTTCGCAAACGCCAAAGCTGGGCCTTCGAGCAACAGCTAGCGCAAGAGTTTGGTCCCCTCGATCTTTTCGATGCCCAGGGTATTGCTGACCGGATCAGTACGGTAAATGGCGTCAGCGTAGTGGCAACCGATCCACAATCTCAGAGCGACACCGTCAAGAGCGCATGAGTGCCAGGAGGGCATTGCCCCTTGGCCCACTTATCCTCGATAGTGGTGGTGTCCTGGCATTCATCGACGGGAAGCCCTTTGCTCGCATGTATTGCTTGCAAATCCAGCAGGCCGAGTTCCCGCTCATCATACCGACAGCGGTATATGCCCAGGTCGAGCGTGGTGCTTCGCAACACTCGAACAGATAACAACGCCTCAACACACTGCTCAATCTTTGTGTCCCCGCGCCGCTCTCAATGGCGGTCGCGCGCCAAGCTGGTGTGCTCCTTGGTTTATCCGGGACGAGTGATATTGTTGGTGCTGTCGTGGTGGTCGAAGCTTTAAGTCATGAGGGTGGCGTAATTTTCACCAGCGATAGCGGCGATATACAATACTTGCTCGGCTTCGGCCCCAATCGTCAGCGGCGTGGCGTGCGCGTCATCCCTATCTGACGTCATCCTGCAGCGCACCTACTGCCGGGAGCAGAGGCAAAGGGAAGGGGAGACGACGTGACACAACCACTGGTCGGGATCATCATGGGCAGCGACTCGGACCTGCCGACGATGCGCGAGGCGGCGGCGATCTGCGCCCGATTCGACGTGCCGCACGAGGTGCGGGTCGTCTCGGCGCACCGCACACCGCGCGACATGGCCGACTATGCCGAGGCGGCGCACGGGCGCGGGCTCAAGGTGATCATCGCCGGGGCGGGCGGCGCAGCGCACCTGCCGGGGATGGTCGCGGCGCACACGCCGCTGCCGGTGATCGGCGTGCCGGTGAAAGGTCGCGCGCTCGACGGCCTCGACTCCCTCCTCTCGATCGTGCAGATGCCGAACGGCGTGCCGGTGGCGACCGTCGCGGTCGGCGGCGCGGCCAATGCGGGATTGCTGGCGGTGCAGATCCTCGCGACGCACGACCCCGCGCTGCTCGCGCGGATGATTGCCTACAAGGAGGAACTGGCATCCATGTCGCGCGCGAAGAACGATCGACTCGGAGCGGTCTGAGCCGACACCAATCGACCATCGCGGGGGAGAAGATGACGGAACGACGCGGCGCGGAACAAGCGTTGGAAGAAGCGGGGCTGCCGGTCGAGCGCCAACGGACGCCGGATGAACCGGTCGCGGAGCCACCCACCGATCAGGTGGAGCAGGCCGATAGTGAGTCATTCCCGGCCAGCGACCCGCCCGCGTGAGGATAGGGCGATCGATGGAAACACACGCCCTGGGGCCGACGCACGAACCGCATCCGCGCGAGATAGCCGTCACGGAGATGTTCGGGAAGTGACACGGCAAGGTAAGCGTCGGTGATCTGGATCGGCACTTCCGGGTGGAGCTACGAGCACTGGACAGGGGTGCTCTATCCGCCCGGCCTGCCGCCGCGCGAGCGCCTGGCGACATACGTGCGCCACTACCGCACCGTCGAGGTCAATAGCACCTTCTACCGCTGGCCGCGCCCGGCCACCTTCGCAAGCTGGCGCCGCCGCTTGCCGGACGATTTTACAATGGCGGTGAAGGCACCGCGCGGACTGACGCATGGCGCGCGACTCTACGCCCCCGAGCGCTGGATCGGGCGGATCGGCGCGGGCCTGCACGAACTCGGCGCGCGGCGCGGGCCGCTGCTGGTCCAGTTGCCGCCCGATCTGCCCTATGACTGGCCGCGCCTCGCCTACTTCCTGGCGCTCCTGCCGCCGTGGCTGTGCGTCGCCTGTGAGTTCCGCCACCCGAGTTGGCACCGCGAGGAGACATTCGCGCTGCTGGAGCGGCACGGCGCGGCCCTCTGCGTGATGAGCGGCGCGAACTTGCCCTGTATCCTGCGCGCCACCGGCCCACTCGTCTATATCCGCCTGCACGGCCCCGACCGGCACCACCTCTACGCCGGTTCGTACCCCGACGAAGACCTCCGCTGGTGGGCGGCGCGAATGGGTGAATGGGCGGCGCAAGGGCGGACGGTCCACGCCTATTTCAACAACGACGGCGATGGCAACGCCGTGTGCAACGCTGCCCGCTTGCGCGCACTACTCAACATCTAGCGCCGCGTTCTGCAATTGCCCGTAGCGTTTCTCCCCCTCTCTCCTCGGATGGGGAAAGGGGGTGGCGAGCGGGGGCGAGCCGGGGGTGAGGGCCGCCCGCTCATCATCAACGCACAGCGGAACACAGCAAGGGGCGCGACGGGGAAATCCCCGTCGCGCCCACATTGTTCTAAAACCTTGGAGCCAGAGTTCGTCCCCACCCTCCCTTTTAAGGGAGGGACGCCGCCGGGGCGGCGGGGAGGGGTCACCCCGGCTTCCTTACCGCGCCCCGGCGGCGACCGGCGCACCCTCCGTCGTGAGGGCGGCTTTGGACTGCCCGTCGAAGAGGTGGATGAAGTGCTGGTCGAACTCCAGCCAGATCGGCGCGTCGGCCGCGGTCTGGAAGCCCGGATCGGTGCTGGCGACGAGGATATGCTCGCC
>CADCWN010000099.1 GCA_902806415.1 uncultured Thermomicrobiales bacterium
GCTGCGCGCGGGCGGCTTCCGTGCCGCTCACCGCGCGCGGACTGGCGACCAGGAAGTTGATATAGTCCTCGGGCTGGCATTTCGGTGCGTTCACGCACCAAGTCTAGCCGACCGAGGGGCAACTGCGTAAGTCCTAAGTTTAAATCTAAGTACAATAGTATCGATCTGAGGGGCGGTGGTTGATCGGGCGCGAGGGACAACCGCACACCAATAGCGGCATTAAGCGCGAGTAAGCGACAGTGTGTCGATGGGCGATGATTCGTTTGTAGTGAAGGTGGGCACAAATGGGCGACGGTCTCGAACGATTGCTGCGACCCGCGACCCTCGCGCATCTGGAAGGGGCTATCGTCCTCCTGTGCGGTGTCCTGTTCTACCGACAACTCGGGGCGAGTTGGCTCCTCTTCGCACTCCTGCTCCTCGCGCCCGATTTGGCCGCGCTGGGCTACGTTGCTGGCCCGAGGATCGGTGCCGCCTGCTATAACTGCGCGCACACCGCCCTCTTACCCGCCGCCCTGCTGGCATTCGGGCTGCTCGCTGGCGAGTCGCTCGCCCTCGCCCTCGCGGCGATCTGGTTCGCCCATATCGGCATCGATCGGCTGGCGCGCTATGGCCTCAAGGAGACGCCACCAACCAGGCAGGATATGCTGAGCAACGCTACCCCTGACGGCCTGATCAGCCGCTGATCGACCCGCCCTGCCCCGGCCCTTGCCCGGCGAGATAACGGGCCAGGAAGGTATCGCGGAACGTCGCGAATGTCCCGTCGAGGATGCTGACGCGGATATCGCGGACGAGATTGACGATGAAATGGAGGTTGTGGAGCGAGGCGAGACGCAGGGCCAGCGTCTCGCCGGCGTGGAAGAGGTGGCGGAGATAGCCGCGACTGAAACGCTGGCAGGTGTAGCACTCGCAACCTTGCTCGATCGGTCCCTGATCGCGGGTATAACGCGCGCCCTTGATCTGGAGTCGGCCAGTGGCGGTGTAGAGCGCGCCGTGACGGGCCAGTCGGGTTGGTGCGACACAATCGAAGAGGTCGATACCGCGCTCGATCGCCGCGAACAGATCCTCCGGCTCCCCGATGCCGAGGAGATGGCGCGGGCGCTCGTCCGGCAGGATCGGCAGCGTCCAATCGAGGATAGCGCGCATGTCGGCCTTGTCCTTGCCGAGCGAGCCGCCGATGCAATAGCCGGGGAACGACCGCGCCGCGAAGAATTCGGCGCTCCGCAAACGCAAATCCTGGTAGGCTCCGCCCTGCACGATCCCGAAGAGTGCCTGGTCGTCGCGGCGGGTCCAGGCCGTGAGGCAGCGGTCGGCCCAGCGGTGCGTGCGGTCGAGCGCGCGGGCGGTATAGGCGTGGTCGTGCAGCGGCGAGGTGCATTCGTCGAAGGCGACGATCACATCGGCCCCGAGTTGCTGCTGGATACCGATCGAGATTTCCGGCGTGAAGCGATGCGTGGAACCGTCGAGGTGGGAGGTGAATGTCACCCCCTCGTCGTCGATCCGCGTCAACTTCGGGCGCTGGGCGCGCTTCGGGGCCTGCGTCCCCTCACCGGGGAAGATCTTGGCGATCTTGCCGACGCCGTGCTCGAGGGCGAAGCCCAGGCTGAAGACCTGGAACCCGCCGCTATCGGTCAGGATCGGGCCATCCCAGCTCATGAAGTTGTGCAGCCCGCCGAATTCCTCCACGATCGCCGCGCCGGGACGGAGGTAGAGATGGTAGGCGTTGCCGAGGATCATCTGCGTCCCGAGGCCGCGCACCTCCGCCGGGGTCAGGCTTTTAATTGTCGCTTGCGTCCCGACCACCATGAACGCCGGGGTCTCCACGGTCCCGTGGGGCAGGGCGAGCGTGCCCGCCCGCCCGTCCACGCCGGGCAGCCGCGCCTCGATCGAGAACGAGAGCGGCACATCGCCCCCTCGTCCTATGTTCGGGAGCGATTGCTCTGACGGATCAGCCGCCATCTCCGCCCTCCTCGTGTCTTGCCCCGGGGGGCCGCGCCGCCCGCGCCGCTCGGCTCGCGGGAATAGGCGAGGGGCAGGACCCCGCAGGATCCCGCCCCCCTCAACGCGCCGGCCCCGCAGGGACGGATCGCCGTTACTTGACGTCGGCCTTGGCGCCGGCGGCCTCCAGCTTCTCCTTGGCGGCGTTGGCCTCTTCCTTGGAGACGCCTTCCTTGACCGCCTTCGGCGCGGCCTCGACCAGATCCTTGGCCTCCTTCAGGCCCAGGCTGGTGAGCTCGCGCACCGCCTTGATGACCTGGATCTTGTTCGCGCCGAAGTCGGTCAGGATGACGTTGAACTCGGTCTGCTCCTCCTCGGGGGCGGCAGCCTCGGTCGCGCCACCACCGCCGGCGGGGGCCGCGCCCATCATTACCGGCGCGGCGGCCGTGACGCCGAAGCGCTCCTCAAGCGCCTTGACCAGATCGGCGAGGTCCAGGACGCTCATCTGCTCGATCGCCGAGATCAGTTCCTCTTTGTTGTAGGCCACCTGCTACTCCTTTTCTACGCACGACCGGCGTGCGGATACTCGTTGATCGTCGCCACCAAGCGGGCGACAACCTTTCCCATCGAGGGATCGCGCGCGACACGGGCTTAGTCCCCCGCCGGGGCCTCCGCAACAGCCTCATCTGGCGCGCCGCCGAGCTGATCGATGCGCGCTTGCAAGACGTAGGCGAACTTGCGGATCGTACCGCTCAGCACGCCGACCAGGCCGTAGAGCGGAGCCTGGATCTGGCCGACCACCCGACCGAGCAGAACCTCGCGGCTCGGCAGAGTCGCGATCGTCGTCAGCGCGGCGTCGTTAATGACGCGCTGGCCGACGATACCGCCGCGCACTTGCAGGATGCGCGAGGTGCGGGCGAAATCGCCGATCGCCTTCGCCACCCCGACCGGGTCGTCGTACGCCGTGATCAGCAGGGTCGGCCCGGCCAGATGCTCCGTCAGGCCACTCTTGCCCGCCTGCTCCGCCGCGATGCTCGTCAGCGTGTTCTTCGCGACGCGCGCCTCGGCGTTGAGCGGGCGCAACGTCGTCCTGAACTGCTGCAAGTCGCTGACCTTCAAGCCGCGATAATCCGCGATCACGGCCAGCGATGACCGCTCCAGCACGTCGCGCAACTCCGCGACCTCCGCCACCTTCTTCGGTGTTGGCACTCTTCTCACCCCCTTCCCAAACCGAACTTTCCACGCCGCCGGACGCCCACCCGCCCCGCCGGGCCTGGAGCGTACCGACCGATACCGTTAACGAGAACTCCCCATGCCCGGCAAGGCATGGGGAGCAAGGTTCTGGGTCGGCGGGCAGATTGCCCACGCGATCACCCAATAGTTGCTGCCACACTGCCTCGGCTGGCCGATTAAGCGACTCGTCTGTGCGAGCGCACCAGCTATCTACGGCGGTAGATGCGGAATTATACAATTATTCGTGCACGCGCGACCACCCCCAGCCGTCGCGCTGGATCAGCGTCGCGCGGCCGAAGGGGCCAGCGCCGTGCTGAGGTCGAGCGGGATGCCGGGGCTCATCGAGGTCGTCAGGGTGATACTCTGGACGTAGACCCCCTTCGACCCGGTCGGCTTCGCGCGATTGACCGCGTCGATCAGCGACATCATATTGTCGAGGATCTGCTCCTCGCTGAAGCTTTTCTTGCCGACCGCGACATGGAGCAGCCCGGTGCGGTCGTTGCGGAATTCGACGCGACCGCCGCGCACCTCACTCAGCACATTCGGCAGGTCATCGACCGCGCGCACAACCGTCCCGCTGCGCGGATTCGGCATCAGACCGCGCCGCCCGAGGATCCGGCCCAGTTTACCAACCTTCGCCATCTGATCGGCCATCGCGATCGAGAGGTCGAAATCGATGAAGCCGCCCTCGATCCGCTGGATGAGGTCGTCGCTGCCGACATCCTCGATCCCCTGTTCGCGCGCCACGCGCGCCGCCTCGCCCTCGGCGAAGACGATCACACGCACCTGCTTGCCGGTGCCATGCGGCAACGACGCGGTCGAGCGGACCTGCTGATCGGCGTGGCGCGGGTCGATCCCGAGCTTGAAATGGACCTCGACCGTTTCGTCGAAGTTAGCATACGCCACCTTCTTGAGCAGCGCCGCCGCGTCCTGGGGGTTGTAGAGCTTTTCCGGCTCGATCAGCTTGATCGCCTGATCATACTTCTTGCCATGCCGTGCCATCTGAACTTTCTCCCTGTGGTGCGAACGGGCCGCTGGCCCTCCCACACATACGCGCTGTTTACGAACAGCTAACCAACGATCTCGATCCCCATGCTGCGAGCGGTGCCTTCAATCTGCTTCCGCGCCCCATCGACATCGACAGCGTTCAGATCCTTCAGCTTCAGTTCCGCGATTTCGCGCAACTGCGCGTCGGTGATCTTCCCCGCCTTATCCTTCAGCGGGTTCGCCGCACCCTTGTCGATCCCCGCCGCGCGCCGCAGCAAGTCGGCCGCAGGCGGCGTGCGGGTGACGAAGGTGAACGAGCGATCCTCGAAGACGGTGATGACGACCGGGATGACCTGCCCAACCATCGACGAAGTACGCTCGTTGTACTCCTTGACAAAATTCATGATCGCCACACCATGCTGACCGAGGGCCGGGCCGACCGGTGGCGCCGGATTCGCCTTCCCTGCGGGCAACTGGAGTTTGACGATCGCCTTGACGCGCTTAGCCACTTCCTACTCCTTTGAGCGCTCAGCGTTTAGCCGTCGGTCGTCAGCGTTCTTGCTTCACCGCTGACGGCCGACGGCCGATGGCCGATAGCTATTTCACCAGCTTCTCGATCTGCAAGAAGTCCAACTCGACCGGCGTCTCGCGCCCGAAGAAGGAGACGAGCACCTTGACTTTGCCCTTCTCCTGGTTGATCTCGTCGATCAGCCCCTGGAAATCGGCGAACGGGCCATCGATGATCCGCACCGCCTGCCCGACCGCGAGGGTAACCTTCACACGCGGAGCCTCGGCGGTCATCTGCTTGATGATCGCCTGCACCTCCGGGTCGCCCAGCGGGGTCGGCTTGTTGCCCATCCCCACGAAACTGGTCACGCCCGGAGTATTGCGGACGACATACCAGGAATCGTCCGACATCACCATCTTGACCAGCACGTACCCCGGAAAGACCTTCCGCTGCACGGTGTGGCGCTGACCGTTGCGAATCTCGATCTCTTCCTCGGTCGGCACGACGATCTCGAAGATCTTGTCGGCCATGTCGAGGGTACTGACGCGCTGCTCGAGATTCTTCTTGACCTTGTTCTCGTAGCCCGAGTACGTGTGGATCACGTACCAGAACGGCTGGTCATTCAGCACGGCCTGCTCGGTCGTCGACCCACCCGCCGCGTCACCACCCTCGCTACGCCGTCGCCGACGGGTGCGGACCGTTTCGCTCGGGTTCTTCGTCTCCTGTACCATGGCCGTTCCCTCGCGTTCAGCCACCGATCGGTAGCCTGACCAACCACTCGACCGCCCGTGTCAACGCCGCATCGAGCAGGCCCAGAATCACCGCCAGCACGGTTGACATCCCGATCACCACCAGGGTGAGGTTCCGGGTCGTCATTCGATCCGGCCACTGCACCTTCTTCAGCTCGGCGACCGTCTCGCGGAATGACCGCTGCACGCCTTCCAGTCGCGATGCCGCACCGGCGCGCTGTGGCGCGGTCATCGCCCGCTGCTGCGTCGTCTTGGCTGCGGTACCGGTGCCGGGAGCGGCAGTCGTGGCGCTCCGCTTCGCGACCGGTGTTGGTGTCGGCTTGCGCTGCGGCACGGCGGCGGACTGGGGCCTCGTCGGGGACACCTTCTTATTGACCATCAGCCACCATCCTCCCGGATGCGCTGCGGACCTTCCGCGCGCCGATAACCCGCTACTCGAAGGGAATACTAACGCACACAACAGGGGGCGAGCCAGTGGCTACGCCCCCAATATTGCCCCTTCGCGCGGGGGCACTGACAGGGTCGACAGGAATCGAACCTGCAACCTGCGGTTTTGGAGACCGCTGCTCTGCCGATTGAGCTACGACCCTTCGGCCTGAAACTATCGGAATAGTGTAAGCGCGGACACTACAATCCAGCCCTCACCTTCCGGCCTCAGACCCCAAGTATACCCAGCGCCTCACAAGGCGTCAAGGAATGCGCGGTCGGCACCATAGCGCCGACGCGGCTGTGCCGACTCGGCGCGACGCGGTGACGGGGTGGCAATGGGGAAGGGCGCGTACGAAAGCGGGGAGTCGGTTTTCCGCATCCGGATCGCCAGCGCGCTGATCGCGCAAGTAGCGCATTCTGACAGGCAAATTGCCGTCAAGTAGTATTGACATATTCGCAAGGGGAACGTACAATGCGGGTAGCGTATTACGGTAGTACGGACGCGAAAGGAGCCCGCCCGTGCAGCAGGCCGCCACGGTAACCGACGAATATCGCGGGATCGTGGACGAGGCATTGCAACTCGTCTACAGTCAGCATCATCGCCTCATCAGCCGGTTGTATCCGGCGGCCATGACGCGGGTCGGCGTCGATCAACTGCGCGAAGGCCCTCTCGGTGAGGACCTGTCGCGCCTCGCGCAGATCGCCTGCGGGGCGATGCGGGCAGGTCGGGAAGAGGTGTTGGGCGCGATCGACGCGGTCCTGCAGCTCTTGTTCTGGCCGGTCGGTTCGGATACGTACATGGTCCCCCGCTCCTTCTGGGAGCAGCCACTCGGCAAGATGCTCTCGCTGGCGAAGTTGCGGTCGTTCGAGCCGAGCGATCTCGTCTCGATTGGCAACGCCGCCAACATCCTCAATGTCACCCGCCCGACGATCTACCGTTGGATGGACGACAAGTCGCTCGATTACGTGCGCGACGACATGAGCGGTCGCACCTTCGTCGTCCGCCAGGATGTCGAGGCGATGAAGGCCGACATGGAAGCGGCCGAGGTGAATGGCCGCGGCCTCGACGCCTAGGCGCTTTCGGCTCCGCACAACGGTCAATGCACGAGTACCCGCCTGAACACAGGCGGGTACTCGTGCGTTCATCGTCTTCGCCCCTGCGCCCGCTGGTAGGGCGCGGGAAGGGGCTGGTACACTTTGCCGCCGCGAGCGGCTCATCGGTATGTGGACGGGGGAGGGGCGGATCGTGGCGTTGCGCTTGGGACAGATCGGCGACGACGAACTGGTGTTGGAGATCGGGAGCGGCGATCGCCCCAATCCGCGCTCCGATGTCCTGGTCGATCGTTTCATCGAAGACAACACCGAGCGCGGCGGTAACCTGCGGATCGACCGACCGTTGATCGTCGCGGATGCGCATCAGCTTCCCTTCAAGGACAAGTCGTTCGATTACATCGTCTGCTTCCATATCCTCGAGCATATGGATGATCCGGCGCAGTTCATCCGCGAGATCACCCGCGTCGGCAAGCGCGGCTGGATCCAGTCGCCCTCGGAAGTGGCCGAGAAACTCTTCCACTGGTCGTTCCACCGCTGGTACGTCAACCTGATCGATGGCAAGCTGATCCTCCACCCGAACAAGGGTGAGGAGACGTTCGGCGATCTCTTCGACCACCTCTACGCGCACAACCCGCGTTTCGCCCGCTTCAGCCGCAGCATGCCCGCCCTCTTCTACGTCGATCACGAGTGGGAGGGGGGGATCGCATTCGAGATCCGCGAAGACTCGCCGCTCGATTTGCGCGATCCGGCCACGTTGCGCCGCCTGACCCGGCCGCAGGAAAGCTGGCGTGGCGCGATTAAGGGCGACCTCCTCTCTTTCGCGCACGCCCGCGCGCCCCGCCCGCTCGTCAATGCGGCCAAGCGGCTCACCCGGCGGCGCGAACCGGCTAGGCGTACCTTCGATCTCGACGCCCTGTTCGCCTGCCCGGCCTGCGGCAGCGGCCTCGCGCACATCGGCGACGAGTACAGCTGCATCTCCTGCGGGCGGCTCTACCCGATCCGGCACGGCCTGCCGCACCTGTTGCTCGACGAGGCGCGCTTGCCCGAGAGGCGAACGGTCGGCGCGGGGTAGGCGAGTACGCCGACGACCGCTGGCGAGGCGGTGGACCGGGAATTTAACGTCTTCAACGACCACGACGGCTTCGAGTTGGTCCGCCGCTGGGCGGTCCCGAAGCCGGCCTACCACGCCTACCGCGCGGCGACCGAGCAGCCGGTACCGGCGAGGCGATGCGCATGGCGGTCGGGTCGGACCCGGTCTATGTGGTGCCCGAGAGAACGAGAGTCGCGCGCCGTTTCCCCGTCGCGCTGCTGCTGGCCGTTCTTATCTTCGCGCAGTTGCTCTTCCTTGGAGCGGTGCCGCAGACGACCGCGAGCGGCGCGTAGGCCAGCCCCGCCCCCTCGACGAGCGCAGCGCTCACCGTCATCCGTCGCACTACCCCGGCGTTCGACCGGTATCCCCACTGGCGTGCGCTGCCCAGTCCTGAGCGGCGACGTTGCCGATCGATGGCGAATTTACGGCAGTGTGATGCGGGGATGACCCCTCCCCTGAAGCGGGAGAGTAGGAGTGTGCTTGCACGACGCCGTGGCGATTGACATACGGCGCGGAGCGGCTTTGGTTCATCTCCCGGCGACGGCGATGACCTCGGCGTCCTCGGCCAGGATCGGCACGCGCATCTCGCGGTGGCCGTAGGCGTTGAGAACGGTCGTGTCGGCGAATTGGGTGCGGGTGACAGTCTGACGGTCGTAGAGGTGGATGTGGCCGTGGAGGTGGTAACGAGGGCGGAAGCGCTCGATGAACTCGCGCAAGGCTGCGAAGCCCTGGTGGCAACGGTCGGGTTGGTCGTGGATGCCGCGCGGCGGGGCGTGGGTGACGAGGATATCGAGGTAGCGCCCGTGGCGTAGCTTGTTCAGCAGGAGTTGGGGGAGCAGGCGCGCGATCTGGAGACGCATCGCCCCCTCGCTGTACTGGTGTGGCCCGCGATTGTAGTCGAGCGAGCCTTCGAGCCCGGCGATCAGCAGGCCGTGCGACTCGACGGTCTGGCCGTGCAGATCGATCGTGCCGGGGCCGAGCGTGCCGCGCGGGACGGCGTCGAAGGCGCGGCCATGATCGTGATTGCCGCGCACGCCTATGACCGGCACGTTGAGCGAGCTGACGATATATTCCAGATAGTTGGGGGGGAGGTCGCCACAACTGAGGACGAGATCGACGTCGCTGAACCGCTCGCGGATATTCTGGCTGTAGACCAGATTCTCGACATGATCGCTGATAGCGAGGATCCTCACCGGACCCGGCGCAATGCTCGTCGTATCCGTTGTCAGACGAGCGCGACGGAGCGGTTGGGACGACACGGCCATCGGCACACACTCCGGCGAGTTGGCGGTTTCCTCAAGGACGAACATTGGGTGTCGAGATGATGCAGCCCATTGTAGCCGCACCGTGCAACTATGACAAGGACATTGTGCAGGAATGATGCCAGTAGTCGGGGCACAGGCGGCGACATCGGGGCGGTATCATCCGTGGCGGGTCACACGGGGTGGATGACCGATGGCCGTACCAGGCGGGCGTGGTGGCTGGGCGATGTGGGGGACGGCGGTCGGAGGTCGGCGACTCGATGGTGTCGTGAGGGCGACCGTCCGGCTACTGGCGCTGCTCGGCGCGTGGGTGTGGCGCATGGGTGCGTTTCGCAAGCGTTTGGTGGGTTGCGGCGTGGGGTGACCCCTCCCCGCCGCCGGGGTGGCGACCCTCCCCTGAAGAGGGAGGGTGAAAAACGCTGCCTCGCGGTGGCTTTTCCCCCTCTCCTAGAAGTGGGAGAGAGGGAGGCGAGCGCAGCGAGCCGGGGTGAGGGCCGTCCCCCCTCAGGAGTGCAGGGTGGTGACGAAGCTGGCGAGGGCCTCATCCCAGCCGAGCGCGCGGCCCTGGCGCGCCGCCTCCTCGCGGCGGTGATCGGCGACGCGCACGACGATGTCGGCGCTGCGCTCGCCGGCGAAGTAGCGGTTGAGGCGCAGGGCGCGAATCCGCCGGATGAGATCGCCGTAGACCGCGACCCGCCAGCGCTCGGCCGCCTCCTCGCGGTCGGTCAGGCCGCGCGCGCCCTGAAATTCCGCGATCAATTCTTCGAGGCGCGGATAACTGCCCGGTCGCGCCGCGCCGACCGAGGTGAGGCCGGTGGCGCGCTCGAACTTGCGGCGCGCCGTGAAGAGTTGCTGCGCGTTGGCGTCAGTCGCGGGGAGGTACTCGGTCACGTTGGCCTCGATCTCGTCGAAGCCGAGCTGTTTCGCCGCCGCCACCCGCCGATGCCCGTCCACGACGTAATAGCCGTAGCCGATCTTGAAGAGATCGACCGGCGGGAGCGGCTGGGACCCCCGCTCCGCCAATTCGACGATCCGCTGATAGCGATCCTCGTCGGGCGGGTGGCGCACCGTGGGGCGGAAGTTGGCCCCGAGTTCCGCCGTGCGCCCGACGCTGCCGATGATCCGCGCCAGCTCGATCGTGCGCGGGCCGAGGACGCGCGGGGTCAGCAGCCCGGCGCGGGCCTTATCCTCGTCGAAGGCGCGGAGCGGGGTGGTCGCGGTGGGGGCGTCGAGATCGGGACGGACCAGCAAGGTCGGGCAGGGGGCCTCCTGCACGACCGCGCCGGCCACGCTGCCGAGGAAGAGGCGCGAGAGGCCGCGCCGCACGTCGGTGCCGAGGATGATCAGCGCGACCCCCTGGCGGCGGGCGACATCCAGGATCGTCTCGGCGACCGGGCCGGCGAGGACCAACGGCTGCGCCGCCACCCCCGCCGCGCGCAGCCGACTCGCGGTCATGTCCAGGAAGGTTCGCGCGCGGGCCTCCTCCGGCGAGACGGTTCCCCCGGCAGCGGGCGCCTCGAAGGGTCGGGGGAATGGTCGGGCGGGGCGGGTGGGCGCCAGCAGCACATGGAGCAGGATGACCTCGGCCCCGAGCGCTCGCCCGTACTGTTCAACGACGGGTAGCTTCGTCTCGCTCAGCGGCGAGGAGTCGAGCGGGACGAGGATGCGCGCGGGGGGCGGGGTCGAGGGCAAGGGCATTTGGTGCTCCGTGGGGGAGTCGTCAGTCGTACCCTGAAGGGCATAAATCAGTCGTCGGTTGTCAGTAACGAGTGCCGAGTGCCGAGTGCCGATGACTTTACCGCCGCCGCTGCGGTCGGTTGTAGGGGCGTATTGCATACGCCCACACGCCGGTCGCGCCTGCCACGTCCGCAGACATCCCCGGCGTGGGAAGGGCGTATGCAATACACCCCTACAACCGGCGGCGGTACCTTTCTCCCTGCCCCCTCCATGTCTCCTGTTCCGTCCTCATCGGCCCACGTCCTACTCGATATCCAACACTCGTTACTAATTACCGACTACCGACTACTCTCCTGCCGTCAACGCCTCAAGCCTGTCAACGAGCCGTTCGAGGACGCCGAAGGTCTGGCGCACCGGCGTCGGGGTGGTGAGATCGACCCCCGCCGCCTTGAGGGCGTCGAGCGGATAGACCGAGCTGCCGGCGCTGAGGAAGGTGAGGTAGCGCTCGACCGCGCCGGGCTGCCCCGCCAGGATCCCCTCCGCCAGCGCGTGCGCCCCGGCGAGGCCTGTCGCGTACTGGTAGACGTAGAAGTCGGCGTAGAGGTGGGTGGAGAACTCCGCCCAGGTGATCCCGACCCGCTTGGCGTCGATCGTGACGCCGGGGCCATAGGCTTCGCGGAAGAGGTCGGTCAGGATGGCGTTCATCTCGTCGGCGGAGGGGGTCTCGCCCGCCTCGATCCGCTCGTGCAGCGCCAGCTCGAAGCGTGCGAGGGTTGGCATCAGGAAGAAGTAGCGGTGGAAGTTGGACATCGCCTCGTTGATCAGCGCGAGTTGGAAATCGCGGTCGGGGTCCTGGGCGAAGAGGTGGGCGCGGACGAGCGCCTGATTCAGGTTCGAGGCGACCTCCGCCACGAAAATCGAGTATTCGGCGTAGACCGCCGGTTGCGCCCGCCAAGTGGCGAGCGAGTGCAGCGAGTGGCCGAGCTCGTGCGCCAGGGTGCTCATACTCTCCAGGTCGTCGGTGGCGTTCAACAGGATGAACGGGTGGGTGCCCTGGAAGCCGGAGGAGAAGGCCCCGGCCCGCTTGCCGGCGTTGGGGTACTTATCGACCCAGCGCTGCTCGGCCACGCCGCGCAGCATCGTCGCGACATATTCCTCGCCGAGCGGGGCGAGGCCGTCGGCGACCATCGCCAGCGCCCGATCGAACGGGACGCGCGGCGGGTTCGGCGTCAGGGGTGCCCAGATGTCGTAGGGCGCGATTTCGTCCTGGCCGAGGGCGCGCTGACGCACGGCCCAGTAGCGGTGCCAGATCGGCAGATGCTCCTTGAAGGCGGCGATCAACTGGTGGAAGACCTCGGTCGGGATGAAGTTCGTCGCCAGCGACGCTTCGAGCGCGGAGTCGTAGCGCCGCGCTCGGGCATTGAAGACGTGGCCCTTCACGCCGGTCGCCAGGCAATTCGCCATCGTGTTCTTCAGGCCGAGGTGGCCGTCGGCGTAACTCTCCCAGGCGGCGCGGCGCAGGGCGCGGTCGGTCTGCCCGAGCAGGGCGTCGATCGTCCCCTGCGCGACGGTGTGCTCCTTCCCGTCGCTGTCGAGCGCGGGGCGGAAGACCAGGTCGGCGTTGGCGAGGATCCCGTGGGTGGCGGCGGCCCCCTCGAACGGCTCCATGACCATCCCGAGCAGTTCCTCGACCTCGGCGGAGCGGACATGGGCCTGACGGCGTTCCAACTGGTCGATCGCGTGCGCGTACCCGGCCAGGCGCGGCTCCTCGGTGACCCAGCGCCGCAGGGTAGCGAAGCCGAGCGCCAGCATCTCCGGCTGCGCGAACGACATCGTCGCGGCACCGCGCGCGTAGAGCCCCAGCGCGCGGTCCACCTTCGCCTTCGCCGCGCCATCTGCCGTATCGGTCTCGTGGAAGAGGCTGGCGTAGATGTAGGCGTGGCCGATCCGGCGGGTCAGCTCCTCGGATTGCGCGAACCAGTCGGCCAGCGTCGCCGGGCTCTCGCCCAGCCGGCCCCGGAATCGTTCGAGCGTCGGCAGATCCCCGGCGATCGCGGTCAGCTCCGCGTCCCAGGCGGCGTCGGTCGGGAAGATGCTGGTGGCATCCCAGGTGTGTTCGGGCTGGATTTCGGCGCGCTGCGGCAACCCGACGGCGGTCTGGCTCATGGTCGCTCTCCTTCTACGTTCGCGGCTGGGTCCGAATCGGCAATACAGTCGCCGATAGGCGAGAGGCTATTGGCGGCCGCGCGGCAGGGGTCTCAGTCGAGCGATTCGCTCTCGGGGACGCCGATCTGATAGCGATCGCGCGAGGGGAGATATTCGCTCTTAAAGGTCGTGTCCATCCCCCTGCCCTCGAAGACGACCAGCTTGCCGTTCGCGTCGAAGACCTGGCGGCGGATCGCGGCGGTGAAGCCGTCGGCGGCGTGCTCGATCATCCGCTTTTGCCCGACCGGCAGGTCGTGGGTCTTCTCATCGACCGGCTTGGGATCGGGCTCGATCACGTTGGTGATCGCCGGGCCGTCGATCTGCACATCCCAGCCCGGATCCTTGCCGTAGATCTTGACGGTGACGGTCGCGCCATTGGCGGCGGCCTCGATCCCGATCCAGCCGCCGGTGTTGTTCCACCACTGGAAGTCGAGCCTGGCCTGATCGTCCACGGTTGCGTCCAGCCCCATCATCCCGGTCGGGGAGTCGGCGTAGCCGACCCAGAAGAGGTGCCAGTTGCGCTGCTCGATCGGCAACCCGGCGGCGAAGACGCCGTGGAAGAGGGTGGTCGAGACCTGGCAGATCCCGCCCGCGATCGAACTGACCGTCTTCGCCTGGCCCGGCCCGCCGCCCACGCCGGGGACGAGCGCGATCCCGTACGCCTCCTCGTAGCCGTTCTCGACCGTCTGCTCGCCGACCGCCGCGTTGAAGGAGAACATCTCGCCCGGCGGGATGATCGTGCCGTTGAGCCGCTCGACGGCGAGCTCGACATTGTGCCGCCGCGAGTCGATCGAACTGCTGTAGTCGGTGCGCCCGATCCCGAGGACATCGGGCGTGCGCATCGCCGCCTTGTCCGCCGAGCGCACTTTCGGCTTCGTGATCGCGATGACCGGGCTGGCGTTGCCGGTCGCGCCGAGGATCGCCCCGCGCAGCGCCCCCACGGTGCCGTCGAACTGGACCTCACGCCCATCCTGACTCTTCTCGACATCCTCGATCGTCCCATTGGCGAACGCGAACTTGGCATCCTTCACCGGCTGATTCACCTCGGCGGCGATCAGCTGCACCAGGGCGCGCAGCCCGGCGGCGTCCAGCCCGATCGTCACCTTCTCCGGCCCTTTCGGGGTCTCGGTCAGGCGGATGAGCGGGACGATGTCGGCGCGAACCAGCGTGCGCGTGCGGAAGCCCTCGACGCGGATGGCGACGGGGGTGCCGACGATCTTCTCCAGGCGCGCGAGGATCGGCACCAGATCGGCGGCGACGATCGCGGGAACCTGCGGGCTGATCGTCAGCGCCGCCTCGTGCGCGCCACCGGCGAGGGCGGCGTCGATCGCGGCGAGCGACGCCGCCTCGTCCAGGCCGGACCCTTCCTTGCCGGGGATGATCGCGTACTTGCCCGTGGCGTCGGCGGCGAGCTGCGCGTTGGCACCCGGCTGATTGACCGCGCGCCCGATCTCATCGAAGAAGGGGCGTAGGGGCGTCGGGTCGAGCGCGAGAACCAGTTGGCCGTCGGTGAGTCGGTAGGCAACCGCGCTCGCCAGGACAGTCTGGTGGAGGGTCCAGGTCCGGTCATTGTGGCGCACAATCAGCGGCTCCGCGGCGATCGCGCGGGCCTGCGGCTCGACCTCGCGCAGCATCGCCGCACCGATCGGGGCCGGGACCGGCACCTGCGCCAGGGTCACCGGCGCGGTCTGGAGCCGCGCCGCGTGGTCGAGCAGAGCCGCGCGCGAGCCGTCGAAATCGAAGCCGAGGCCGTTCACGTCGGCGACGATCAGCAGCTTACCATCGGCCGCGACCTTGAAGGCCGCGTCGGTCGGGGTGAAGGTCGCCTCGGGTGCCCAGGCGCGCAGGGCCGCGTCGAGTTGGCCGTCGTCGAGGGTCGCGGGGATCGGCAGATCGCGCCCGCCGAAGGGGGTGAGCGCACCGAACCAGGCGGAGAAGTTGCCGAGTGGGTTGCCGCCGCGCCCGACCGCCAGGGCCGTGTCGGCGGCGGCGGCGGTGTCCAGGCCGACGCCGAGATCCTGCGGGGCGATCGCCCAGGTATGCTCGCCGTCCTTCGTGCGCGCCGAGACTGGCGCGGTCGCCCAGGTGGCGACGCGCTCGTCGAGCCGGGCGATGGCGTCGTCGCGCGACAGACCCCCGACTTCCACTCCGGCGACGGCCACGCCGCGATAGACGCGCCCGGCGTAGCGCCCGGTATATTGGGCGGAAAGGATGAGCAAGAGGAGCAGGAGCGCGCCCACGCCCGCGAGGGCGAGGAGGGTGATGCGACGCTGCTGATCGGCGCTGAGACGTTTGCTGGCGGCGACGCGCGAGGCGATCAGCTGCTCGTGCAACCGATCCGGGGCGGTCTGCTCCATCGGGGCTCCAACCTATTGCGGGTCAGGGTGGCGCGGACAGATCTTCTGCAAATTTTGACCGCGACCGACCCGCCCCTTGGCGAGAGGGGCACCGGTATGATAGCCCATTTGTCGCTATTTGGCACGCGCGAACCCTATGTGGCGCGGGGCGTACGCGCCGATCGGTGCCGACGCTGGCGGGCGATTGCAATCGCCCGCCAGCGTCGCGCATGGCCTGCTGCGTGGCGGGCTGACAAACCCCTGTGATACTCTTCCCTCGCGGTTCGCCGCGCCGAACAAGTACATACGGGTCACCTGCCCCGCAATGCAGGTGTGGAGGAGGCAGTCAAAGTGGCTGCCTCCTTCGCGTGTGTGCGGGATCAGGCTGTTTGGTGGTGAAACGATTGGGCTTGATGCGACTGCGCCCTAAAGGGAGCGGCGGCGTGGGGGATCGGGCAGACGTCCGCCCGAATCGGGGCGTGTGTCTCTATCCAATGTGGTGGTTGAACGCCATCCTTGGGGGAAGGGGAAGCCATGACGCCGATCATGCAGCTACTACTCGTCCTGGCGCTCCTGATCGTCGCGGCGAAACTGGCGGGGCTGGTCAGCACGAAGCTGGGGCAACCCGCAGTCCTGGGGGAGTTACTGGCCGGGGTGATCCTGGGACCGACGGCGATCAATATCCTGGGGCTGCCGTTCCTCTCCGATAGCCACCTCGGGGAAACGATCTTGCACCTGGCGGAGATCGGCGTGGTGATGCTGATGTTTATCGCTGGCTTGGAGGTGGACCTGACGCAGTTGCGCAGCGTCGGGCGGGTGGCCTTCTCGGCGGGGATCTGCGGGGTACTCGCCCCCCTGTTGCTCGGCGCGGGGGTGGCGCTGGCCTTCGCCTATCCGGGCCAGGGTGCCCTGTTCATCGGGATCATCCTCAGCGCCACCAGCGTTAGCATCTCGGCGCAGACGCTTCTGGAACTCGGGCGCTTGCGCGGGCGTGAGGGGGTGGCGATGCTCGGCGCGGCGGTGATCGACGACGTCCTGGTCATCCTGGTCCTCTCGGTCTTCGTGGCGCTCGCCCAGGGCGGAGGCGGGCTGGCGGCGCTCGGGACGATCACCCTGCGACTGCTCCTCTTCGCCGCGCTCGCCGTGCCGATTGGTATCTGGGTCCTGCCACGCCTGGCAGGAATGGCGCGGCGGCTGCCGATCAGCGCGGGACTACTCTCGTTCGCCGTGGCCACCATGTTCCTCTACGCCTGGGCGGCGGAGTTCATCGGCGGCGTGGCGCTGATCACCGGGGCGTTCCTGGCGGGGGTCTTGCTGGGGCGCACCACCTTCCGGCATGATCTGGAGGAGGGGATGCATGGGCTGGCCTACGGGTTCTTCGTGCCGCTCTTCTTTGTCTCGATTGGCTTGCAGGCCAACGCGCGCAGCCTCGGCTTGGGGACACTCCTCTTCGCGCTGGTGATCAGCGCGGTCGCGGTCGTCTCCAAGCTGCTTGGGGCGGGATTCGGCGCGCGACTGGCCGGGTTCGACCGGGGGGCGAGTTTCCGCCTGGGGATCGGGATGATCTCGCGCGGCGAGGTCGGGCTGATCGTCGCGGCGGTCGGGATCACCCAGGGCTTGATCGGCGACGAGGTTTTCGCGGTGATGGTGATCATGGTGCTGGTGACCACGCTCGTCACGCCGCCACTCCTGCGCGCCGCCTACGCGCGGTTGATGGCGGAGGAGCGACGGCTGGCCGTGGCGAACGTCGGTGGGCAAGAGGATTGACCGAGCGGAGGGTGATGATGGCCGAATTGGTAGTCCTGGTGATCGAGCACGGGGAGCGGATCAATCTGGTGATCGACGCCTGGCGCGAGATCGGGGTCGAGACGGCGACCGTCCTGGACAGCGAGGGGATGCGCCGCCTGTCGGAGTCGATGCGGATGGATGATGTGCCGCTCTTCCCCTCGCTGGCGAACCTGATGCGCGGCGACGGCCCGGCGCAAAAGACGATCTTCGCCGTCATCCGCGACGCCGCGCTTGTCGCGACGATCATCGCGCGGACCACGGCGATCTGTGGCAACCTCGACGAACCGGGCGAGGGGATCCTCTTCACCGTGCCGGTGACACGGGTGATCGGACTCAGATGAGTGACGAGTGACGAGTGACGAGTGACGAATGAAGGACGGGGAGAGAGGCTCGATGTGAGTGGCATTCCCCGTGCGCTATTCGTCATTCGTTGTTCGTCACTCGTCACTCGTCAGAGGTCCCGACGGCGGAAGGCGAGGACGGCGAGGCCGAGGAGGACGGCGATGTAGGCGACGGCGTAGACGATCATCGCATCGCTCGGGGGGCGGGCGACGGCGATCGGGATGGGGCTGTCGAAGCGCAATTGGCTGTTCGGCTGGAGGATACTGCTGGCGAGTCGCCAGATCGTGTCGCTCGGCAGGATGAGGCTGATGATCACGCCGGTGTTGACCAGCGAGGTGATATTCAGCACCCCGCCGAGCGTCTCCAGCAGTCCGCCCAGCAATGCGCCGCCGTAGAGCATGAAGACGACGACGCCGTTCGCCATCGTCTGGAAGACGGTGCTGCCCAGGATCGTCAGCGCCAGCAGGACGAGCGAGACGAGGATCACCAACAGGGTGCCGGGGACAAAATTCGCTGGGGTGTAGTTGACGACGAGGCGCGCGGTGAGCAGAACCCCCCCGGCCATCAGGGTGATGTAGGTGACGATCATTCCGCCGAAGCCGAGGAATTTGCCGATGACCAGTTGCCAGCGGGCGATCGGCTTAGGGACGATCGCCTGGAAGGTGCCGCTCTCGATCTCCCCCGCGATCGTGCCGACCGAGGCGAAGATCGTCATCACGCCCGCCAGGAAGTTGACGGTGTAGAAGCCGAGGCCAACCATAATTGTCGAGACGAGATCGAGGGTCAGGATCTGGCCGCTCGCGCCGCCCGGTCGCCCGCCGCGCGCGGCCCGCTGCGCCTCGATCCGCAGGAACTCCTCCCGCACCTGGATGAAACCCCAGAAGTAGACCGCCACGAAGAGGAAACTGAGGGCGAGGACGCCCCAGATCATCCGGCGGCGCAGCGCCTCGCGGAAGGTGAGGCGGGCGATTGTCAACGCTTTCATCGGGTACTCCGTGCGGTGGGGGGCGAGGGGCGACGACGGGCGGCGGGGTTCTGCTGATAGAGAACGCGCGGGTACAGGCAAAGTATACCAATGGTCGATGGTCGAAGGTCGAAAGGGGGACGGACGGCCCTCACCCCCGCCGCTGCGGTGGCGACCCCCCTCCCAATTCTAGGAGAGGGGTGAGGGCGTTACCGCCAGCGCCCCAACGAGTCCCCCCTCCCGCTTCAGGGGAGGGGCCGGGGGGAGGGGTCATCCCTCCATGCCAGCGCCATCACGTCGCCACGAGGCAGAGGAGTTGGTAAGGGGCGAGGGTGCGGGGTTCCGTGGCAACCATCGGGCCGCTGGTCAGGAGATCGACCAGGTGGTAGGCGAGGCCGTGGAGGCGCAGGAGGTTGCCATCGAGGATTTGGGGGTGCTCGGTGACGTTGGCGAGGATGAGGGCACGCCCGCCGTCGCCCTGGCGCGTGTAGCCGAAGACGTGGTCGTTGCCGACCTCGATGATCTCCGTCGCGGTGCCGTTGAAGGCAGGGTGCGCGCGGCGGATCGCGGCGAGGTGCCGGATGCCCGCGTGGAGGCGGCCTTCGATCGTCGCGGGGTCATCGTGGCGGGCGGCAGCGTCCCAGTCCATCCGGGGACGACCGAACCAGCGGCTGTCGTCGGCCAGGGCGGGCTCCAGGTGATAGCCGTAGTCGTTGCGCTGGCCGAGGTCGTCGCCGAGGGAGAGCAGCGGGATCCCGCCGAAGAGGAGCGCCACGCCGTAGATCAGGAGGATGCGACCGATCGCCAGGTCGATCTCCTCCGCGTCACCGGTGAGGAGGGCCGCTTCGAGCCCGGCGAGGGAGGCGGTGGTGCCGGCGACGCGGGCATCGCCGGTGCGCGGGTTCTCCTGGAACGGCAGGCCGCGGGCGAAGCTGCCGGGGAAGCGCCCAGTGTAGAAGGCATTGAGGAAGCGGCGGTGCGCGAACGGGTCGGCGCCGAGGCGGGTGGCGTCGCCGTCGTCGAACGTCCAGCCGATGTCGTCGTGGCTGCGAATATAGTTGACCCAGGCGCAGCGCGGGTCGAGGCGCACGCGGTCGCGCAGGGACGCGGTCAGCAGGCGGGTCTCGCGGGTCGCCAGCGCATCCCAGAGGAGGGCCATCAGCCGGGGGTTGTAGGAGGTCTGGCACTCGCCGGGGCTGATGAATTCGCGCACGTCGTCGGGGTGGACGATCGCCTCGGACTTGAAGAGGAGGGCGGGGGCGGCGATCCGGGCGAGGGCGTTAAAGGCGCGGACGATCAGGTGCGACTCGGGCAGGTTCTCGCACGCGGTCCCCAGCCGCTTCCAGATGAAGACGACCGCATCGAGCCGCAGCACCTCCACCCCCCGATTGGCGAGGAAGAGCATCTCCCCGGCCATGCTGCGGAAAACGTCGGGATTGGCGTAGTTGAGGTCCCACTGGAATGAGTCGAAGGTCGTCCAGACCCAGCGGCCCATGTCGGCGCGATAGGTGAACGAGCCGGGTCGCTGATCGGGGAAGATCTCGCGCAACGTCCGCTCGTAGGCGTCGGGGATGGTCCGGTCGGGGAAGGTCAGGTAGTAGTCGGCGTATGCCGGGTCGCCCGCCCGCGCGCCGCGCGCCCAGGCGTGCTCGTCGGAGGTGTGATTGAAGACGAAGTCGAGGACGAGGCTGATCCCAGACACGCGCAACTCGCCAGCCAGGGCGGCGAGGTCGGCCATCGTGCCGAGGCGCGGGTCCACCTCGCGGTAGCTGCTGACCGCGTAGCCGCCGTCGTTGTTCCCCGCCGGAGCCAGGAAGGGAGGCATCAGGTGGAGGTAGGTCAGCCCCAACTCCCGGAGGTAGGGCAGCCGCTCGCGCAGCCCGGCCAGATCGCCCGCGAACCGATCGACGTAGCAGAACCCGCCAAACATCCGCCCAGATTGAAACCAGGCGGGATCGGCCTCGCGGCGGGTGTCGAGAGCCTTGAGGTCGGCGGGGCGGTCGAGCCACCCGCGCGGCCCCCGCCACGATCCGTTCGAGGTGGTAGAAGAAGTCGTATTGGTCGCCGTAGAGCCGCACGAGGCAGTCGAAGAGGGTCGGGAAGTTGGCCGCGAGCCGCCCCTCGAAGGCGGCCCACTCGTCGGTCGGGGCGTCGGCGAACTCCGCTCGGAGACGCGGCAACAGGCGGTCGAGCGAGAGATCGGCGCGACGATCCATCGGGTGGCCTCCTGAGCGGGTGGGGAACGGTGCTTGCACGCGGGGTTTGTGGCGCAAGGGATAGGCCACGGACGGACCTCTCCCCCGGCCCCTCCCCGACGCGGGGAGGGGTGCCACGTTACAGATGCACTGGCTGGCCGATAAGGTAGTGCCTCCCCAGCGAGTCACCCCTCCCTTGGAGGGGAGGGGCCGGGAGAGAGGTTTCTCCAACTGGTGTATCCTTAGGCACAGAATTGTCTGGCACAGCCACCGAGCGAGGAGTGATGGGGATGGCGGAGCGGACCTGGGATATCGCGATCATTGGGGGCGGGATCGTCGGGCTGGCGACGGCGCTGGAATTGCTCAATCGCAAGCCGGGGCTGCGGCTGACCATCCTGGAGAAGGAGGGGCAGATCGGCCAGCACCAGACCGGCCACAACAGCGGCGTCCTCCACTCGGGGATCTACTACGTGCCGGGCTCGCTGAAGGCGCGGCTCTGCGTCGAGGGCAAGGAGCGGCTGATCCGCTTCTGTGAGGAGCACGGGATCGTCTACGATATGGTCGGCAAGGTGATCGTCGCGACCGACGAGGAGGAGTTGCCGCGCCTCCAGACTCTCTATGAGCGCGGGCTCGCGAACGAGGTGCCGGGCCTGGAATTGGTCGGGCCGGAGCGGCTGCGGGAGATCGAGCCGCACTGCACCGGGATCAAGGCGCTCTACTCGCCCGCGACCGGGATCACCGACTACAGCGCGGTGGCGCGCAAGTACGCCGAGCTGATCGAGGTGCGCGGCGGCGAGATTCGCACCTACCACGAGGTGACGGGGATCGAGCGGCGCGGCGGGGTGACGCAGCTGACGACGCCGGTGGGGACGGTCGAGGCGCGCTTCATCATCAGTTGCGCCGGGCTCTACGCCGACCGCGTGGCGCAATTGACCGGCAACGCCGCCGAGCCCCGGATCGTGCCGTTCCGGGGCGATTACTACATGCTGAAGCCGGAACTGGGCGACTGGGTCAAGGGGAACATCTACCCCGTGCCGGACCCGCGCTTCCCGTTCCTGGGCGTCCACTTCACGCGGCGGATCAACGGTGACATCTGGCTCGGGCCGAACGCGGTCCTCGCCTTCGCGCGCGAGGGGTATGGGCTGACCGACGTGAACGTTGGCGAACTGATCGAGGCGCTAAGTTACCCCGGCTTCCAGAAACTGGCGACGAAGTTCTGGCGGACGGGGCTGGAGGAGATGTACCGGGACGTCAGCAAGAGCGCTTTCCTCGCCTCGCTCCAGCGCTACATACCGGAGTTGACGCTCGACGACATGGTCGTCGGGCCGTCGGGCGTCCGCGCGCAGGCGCTCGCGCCGGATGGCTCGCTGGTGGACGATTTCATCGTCGATGAGCAGGGCGACACGCTGCACGTCCGCAACGCGCCGTCCCCGGCGGCGACCTCCTCGCTGGCGATCGGCGAGCTGATCGCCGACGCCGCGCAGAAGGCGTTCGCGCTGGACAAGGTGACGGTGGCGGTGTAGGGGATTTTACCCCTCCCCCGGCCCCTCCCCTGAAGGGGGAGGGGTGCCTCGTTGGTATGCGGTGCTGGAAGCGACCGCCTGCGGTGAGGTGCGCGCCAACCATTCGGGCCGGGTCCAGTTCAAGTGCCGCGCAACCGGGCGACGAGCGGGGCGAGGGCGACCATGCTGCGCTCGGGGACGGTGATGTAGGCGAGCCCCCAGCGTTCGCGGCCTTCGCGCAGACGGTCGGCGAGGGTGTCGAGGGTGCCGAAGAGGGTGTGGGGCGACGACAGCACGGTCGTCGCATCGACCCCCGCCCGCGCGGCGATCGCGGCGACCTCGGCACTCGGATCGTCGGTGACCGCGCCGCCGAGGAGCGCGATATTCAGCTCGACATCCTCCCAGCGTAGCCCCGCCGCCTCGCGCACGAGGGTCGCTTTGCGCCCGACCGACTCTGCGTCGATGTCGGCGCGATCGAGCCCGCCCTCCGGCAGGGCGCGCGGGTTGAGGCCGACGATCCCGGCCTCGCGCGCGGCGAGGGTGAGGAGGCGCGGCCCGCCGCCGCCGATCAGCAGCGGCGGGCCGGGACGCTGGATCGGGCGTGGCCCGCCGGTGAGGTTCGTGACGCGATAGTGCTGCCCGGCGAAGTTGACCGGCCCCTCGCCGAAGAGCCCCTTGATGATCGTCACCGCCTCGGCCAGGCGGTCGAGGCGAACGCCGGGCGGCTCGAACGGCAGGCCGACAGCCTCGTACTCGTCGCGCAGCCACCCCGCGCCGAGGCCCAACTCGAAGCGCCCCTCCGAGAGGACGTCGAGGGTGGCGGCCTCTTTCGCCAGGAGGGCCGGGTGGCGGAAATCGTTGGCATAGACGAAGGTGCCGATCCGCAGCGAGACGGTCGCCTCGGCGGCGGCGGCGAGCGCGGGGCCGGGGGCGAACTGCGCGCCGAAATGGTCGGCCAGGAGCCAGGTGTCGTAGCCGAGCGCCTCGGCGCGGTAGGCGCGCGCGACCCACTCGTCGCGCGAACCGGTGCCGTCGGCCTGGACGCCGAAGCGGAAGGGGCGAGGGGTGGGCATGATGGCTCCTTCTGAGTCGTGGGTCGCGAGTCGTGAGAGAAGAATCCGCAGCGGGACGTGGGGGTATGATAGCGCGACGAGCGAGGCGGTGTGCGGCGATGGGAACGAGCGATGCTGCGCCGCCGGTTTTGGTGTCCCCGCCCCCAAGTTTATCCCCGTATGGCGACCCCGGAGACGAAGAGCCCTGAAGCGGGGGGTGGGAGCACGCTGCTTGGCTGTGAGGGAACGGTACTCGCCGGTCTGGCGGCGTGCCCGAGGGAGGCCGGTCCTTTTCGCGGGATCGCCTGGTACGAAACGGGGATACCGGGGGGCGCGTAGATAAGGTAGGATAGACTTGTAGTGGGCCGATGAGACCGGGCAGCGGTCGGCGGCGCGAGACTCCGCCGCTGCGGGGAGATAAATGTGAATAGGCGGCCGCCAGCGTTCCTCTTCGTGGCCTTGCTCGCGATCCTCCTGCTCCCGGCGTGCAGCGCCGCCACCCCCACCGTGACACCCCCGCCCGCCCAAACCCTCCGCATCATCGCCGGCTCGGAGAATCAGACCCTCGAACCGATTCTCCAGGAGTACGCTCGGCGCGCCAATCTCATCCTCGAACTAACCTACAAGGGGTCGGTCGACATCATGCTCGAACTGGAGCGCGGGTCCGCCATCCCCTACGACGCCGTCTGGCCGGCCAACAGCCTCTGGATCGCGCTGGGCGACAAGCAGGGCGTGGTCAAGGCGTAGGAGAGTATCTGGCGCTCGCCGGTCGTCTTCGGCGTCAAGCGGTCGGCCGCCGAGCGGCTCGGCTGGATCGGGCGGGATGTGACCGTCAACGACGTGCTGGCCGCGTCGGAGTCGGGCCGGTTGCGCTTCATGATGAGCAGCGCGACGCAATCGAACTCCGGGGCGTCGGCCTACCTCGGCTTCCTCTACGCCTTCGCGGGCGGGCCGGAGGTGCTGACCGCCGACCACCTGAAAGATCAGGCCGTCCGCGACAAGGTGAAGCGGATCCTCGGCTCGGTCAACCGCACCGCCGGGAGTTCAGGCTGGCTGAAAGACCTCTTCCTCGACCAGTACGGCGGCTACGACGCGATGGTCAATTACGAGGCGCTGATCATCGAGGCGAATCAGGGGCTGACCACCAGCGGGCGCGAGCCGCTCCACGCCGTCTACCCGGTCGATGGCCTGGCGATCGCCGACGCGCCGCTCGGCTTCGTCAACAAGGGCGACGCGAAGAAGGAAGAGGCGTTCCGCAGCCTCCAGGCGTTCCTGCTGACGCCCGAGACACAGAGCAAGATCTTCGCGCTGGGGCGGCGCGTGGGGCCGCTGGGACTGAACTCGGCGCAGGTCGATCGCAATGTCTTCCGGCCCGAGTGGGGGATCGACGCGGCGCGGACGATCACGCCGATCCGGTTCCCGCCGCCCGCCGTGACGCGCGAGGCGCTGACGCTGTACCAGACCGCCTTCCGCAAGCCGAGCCTGACGATCTACTGCCTCGACTTCTCCGGCAGCATGAAGGGGCAGCGGGAGCAGGATATGAAGACGGCGATGCGCCTCCTGCTCGACCAGGGACAGGCGGCCACCTACCTGCTGCAAGCCTCGCCCGATGACATCACGGTCGTCATCCCGTTCGACAGCAGCTTGCGCACAGAGTGGACGGTCGCGGGCAACGACCCGCAGGCGTTAAACGAGCTCATCGCGAAGATCGTGCAAACGCAGACGAACGGCGGCACCGACATCTACTCACCCGCGAGTCGCGCCCTCGAGATCATCAAGGGCAAGGATTACGAGAACTATGCCAGCGCGGTCATCCTGCTGACCGATGGCGAGTCGAATACCGGCAAGAAACTCCCCGACTTGCAGGCGCAATACGGCAAGCTCGGCTTCAACAATCTGCCGATCTACTCGATCCTCTTCGGCGAGGCGTCGTCGAAGCAGTTGCAGGAGATCGCCGCCTTGACGAGCGGGCGCGTCTTCGACGGCAAAAAGAACTTGATCGACGCCTTCCGCGAGGCGAAGGGCTACAACTGATGACGAACAGACGCCGACAGAACACCGCCGCATGAAGATGGGCGGATTCCTGCGGAACACCGACGTGCTGGCGGGGCTGGGGGCGGTCGGGCTGCTGCTGCTCTGCGTCTTCGCCCTGCAAGTGGCTCTGCCGCTGAGCATCGGGCTGGCGGCCGTCGCATACGTGGGTCTGCGGCTGGCGCTGCCGAAGGGCGATCCGCATGCGCAGGAGGAGGCCGCGCGACTGGCGGCGACCCTGGCGCGCTGCGAGGAGCGGGTGACGGCGATCGGTCAGTTCGCGGGCTGGGCCGGTTTCGCCGGGAAGCCGGAGGTGCGCGAGCGGCTGCTGGCGATCGCCCGGGTCGCCAAGCGGGTCCTGACCGCGATCGGACAGGACCCGAACAAGCGGGGCGTGGCACCGCAGTTCCTCGACGAATATCTGGACCCGATCACCAGCGTCCTCAGCAGCTACGTGCGGCTGGCCGGGCGCGATCTCGCCCTGGCGCGCGACGAACTGGCGGCGCTGGAAGCCGACACGCTGCCGCTGATCGAGCGGCAGCTGACCACCCTCTATGAGCAGATCCACAGCGCCGACCTCGCGGCGCTCGAACTCGACACCAAGATGCTCGAATACACCCTGCAACCGATCTCGATGGCGACCGGCGACACCCAGCTCGACCCGGCGGAGTTGCCCGCGGTCCCGGAGCGGGGGGCGGGACGGCGGGCGGCGGGGTCGCGGGCGGACACAGCGAAGGAGCAGGCCGGGTGAATGGCAAGCTGTCGCGCTCTATCGGGCTGGCGCTGCTGGTGATCGTCGCGGTCGTCCTGATCGCGCTGCGGCTGCCCGCGATCCGCAACGGCGGGGGCGGTGGGGCGACCGCTCCGGAGCAGATCACCGTGCGTGGGACGATCGGCAGCGAGAAGGCGAATCTCCTCGACGATCCCGAGATCAAGAAAATCCTGCGCGACACCCACGGGCTGACGGTGGACTATCGCAAGGCGGGGTCGTTGCAGATCGCGCAGGGGGCGACGACCGGGCAGGATTTCGTCTGGCCGAGCGGGCAGTACCCGAAGGAGGTCTACGAGCGCGATCATGGCGCGCCGACCAAATCGGACGTGACGTTCAGCTCGCCGATCGTGATGTACGCCTGGGCACCGGTGACGCAGGCGCTGACCGGCGCGGGGATCGTCGAGCAGATTGACGGCACCGCCTACGTGGACATGGCGAAGCTGCTGGCGACGATGGTCGAGGGGAAGAGTTGGCGCGAGGTGGGGTTGCCGCAGGTCGGCGGGAAGGTGCTGGTCTACACGACCGACCCGACGAAGAGCAATTCGGGCAACCTCTTCGCCGGGCTGCTCGCCAACACCCTCAACGGCGGGGCGGTGGTGGACGAGAGCACGAGCGGTACCGTATTGCCAGGCGTGACAGGATTTTACGGGCGGCTCGGCTACACGACCGATAGCTCGGGCTTCCTCTTCGACCAGTTCTTGTCGCAAGGGCTCGGCGCGTACCCGCTCATCGTCGGCTACGAGAATCAGTTGATCGAGTACAGCGTCGAGCATCCCGAGTTGCGCGAGACCTTGCTCAAGCAGGTCAATATCCTCTACCCGCGCCCGACAACCTGGGCGACGCACACAATGATGGCGCTGAACCCGAACGGCGTGCGCCTGCTGGATGCGCTGAAAGACCCGGCGATCCAGAAGCTGGCCTGGGGGAGCGGCACGGCTTCCGCACCGGGCTGATCGGGGTGCAGAACGACCCGGCGGTGCTGCAAGTGGTCGGCGTGCCGCGCACGAGCGTGCAGACGGCGCAGCCAATCCCGCGCGCCGGGGTGATGGACCGAATTGTGAAGGGGTTGGGGGGGACCGTAGCGGGGACGGCCCTCACCCCCGCCGCCTCCGGATGAACCGGATTTATCCTGCTGCAAGTCAGGACAATGTGCGGGCGGCGACCCCTCTCCCAGAATTGGGAGAGGGGTAAGGGCAACAATCCTACTCGGAGATGGTCAGCGATCGAAGTGCGGCGGCAGGGGGCCGAGCGGGGCGAGGATGGCGTGGAGTTCGGCGATGATGACGGCCCAGGCGGCGGTGGCGGGGTCGATGACGTCGAAGTGGTCGGCGTCGGGGATGGGGCGGAAGCGGGCGGGGTCGCCCGCGCGAGTGGCGGCGGCGGCGTAGTCGCGGCTGATGGCGAGCGGGACGATGTCGTCGCGCTCGCCGTGGACGAGCGCCTGGGGGATGCCGAGCGGCAGGAGGCGGGCGGGGTCGGCGGCGGCGTAGCGCTCCGGGACGCTCTCCGGGGTGCCGCCGAGGAGGTCGGCCACCGCGCCCCCGCTGAGGCCGCGCCGCCACCCGTCGGCGAGGTCCGCCACCCCGGCCTGGCTGAGCGCCCCGGCGAGCGGCAACACGCCGGGGCCGGTGAGGGCGGCCCATGCGCCGTCGCCGAGCGCGCCGACCGGGACGCGGTGGCGCGCGGCGAGCCAGAGGGCGAGATGTCCGCCCGCCGAGTGGCCGATCGTGACGACGCGGGCCAGATCGAGTTGGTGGGCCGGCGCGATGCCGCGCAACCGCTCGGCGGTGCTGGCGACATCGCGCAGGGTGCCGGGCCAGCCGCCGCCCGGCTCGCCGACACGGCGGTACTCGATATTCCAACTGGCGACGCCGCGCGCCGCGAGGTCGTCGCCAAGGCGGTCCATCAGGTCGAGGCCGTAGCGCGCCCGCCAGTAGCCGCCGTGGATGAGGATGACGACGGGGTGCGGCCCCGCCGTACCCGGCACGCGCAAATCGCCGAAGCCGGTCGGCGCCGGGCCGTAGCGGAGTCGGTGTGTGGTGGGGGGCATCGCGGCTCCTGGGGTGAAGAAGAGGATGAGCGCGGGTGCTGGGTGGCGCTCCCCTGACGGAGGTTGCGAAGGGGGCTGAAGTCGGTTTCTTGGACAGGGTAATTCCAGGCCACTTGCGCCTCCTCGGCGGGTGCCTGCTCAAAGGTCACCGAGTTCCGATAACCGGGCATGGCGCGCGATTGGGTAGGGGACATGAATCTTGGCCCTTGAGCCCCTCCCTTCCTGGAACCATCGCTCCCAGTATCGGGGTATCCCTGGAATCGACGCAAGCTCACAGCTCGACGTATCGCGAGCACTGGATGATCGAGCAATGAAAAACCGGTCGGCGTCTTCACGCCGACCGGTTCGAGCTTCGCTGCGGGGGATCGTGGTGGAGATGGGGGGAATCGAACCCCCGTCCAGAAACTTCCGCTGGGAATATCCTACAGGCATAGTCGAGATTTTGTGTTTCGCCAGCCGAGCGACTCTCGACGGCCTCCCTGGTCGGCTAGTGGGCTAGTCTTTTGCAACGCTCAGCCCGCAGTCGGCGATGCAGCACCCTGACTTTTTGACGCCCGACTACGGCCCCGTCAGGGTGAGGGCCGCGCGGACGGGCTACCTAGGCAGCCAGTGCGTAATCGTTGCCAGTTAAGGCATTGCCCGTTTTAACGAGGAACCCGGGCGCCTCGACCTGCAATTCCCTAGCATACATCCCTGTCGAAACCGGACATCCCCATGCCCGGCGAAGCCAACATAATGATAGCCGATCGGCGCCCTTTTCGCAAGATTGCGCGGCGCGATCAGTGCGCGCGAGGGCGGGGGATATTGGCGACCCGGATCGCCCGCCGGGGAGAGTTAGTCGCGCGAGCGCAACTGGCGCGCGACATCGCGCTTCGCGTCGCGCTCGGCCATCGCGTCGCGCTTGTCGTAGAGCTTCTTCCCCTTCGCCAGCCCGATCTCCACCTTGGCGCGGCCCGCTTTCAGGTAGAGGCGCAGCGGGACGAGGGTCAGCCCCTTCTGGCCGATCTCGGCTTTCAGGCGGGCGATCTCGCGCCGGTGGAGGAGCAGCTTCTTGGGACGCAGGGGATCGTGCTGGAAATAGTTCCCCGCCTGCTCATACGGCGAGATGTGCATATTGATCAGCCAGACCTCGCCCGCCTCGATCCGCGCGTAGGCGTCGCGGATGTTGATCCGTCCGGCGCGGACCGACTTGATCTCCGTGCCGGTCAGTGCCAGCCCCGCCTCGGCGGTGTCGAGGATCGTGTACTCGAAGCGCGCCTGCCGATTGGTCGCGATGACCTTCTCGCCGGCGTCGCGCGCCGCGTTGCTCGCGTCCTTCTTCGGTTGTGTCGTGGTCATCGTTCGTGTCGTCATAAGGGGACAATGATAGTCGTTGCGGCGTGTCCGGGCAACCGGCCAGAACCGATTGTCCGACCGTCCGTGCCGTCTCGATATCAGCACTCCGGTGGGGATTACCGTTCGCATTGTTGCCCGTGGGTCGCCACGGTACACTTCATAGGCTAGACCGTGGCGACGTGCTGCACCCAGTGGAGGACCCTTGGTAGCCCTTGCTCGGCGGCTGGCCGCCCTGATGATCTTGTGCCTGCTCATCGCGGTGGGCGGGGCCACGACCCCGCGCCCGGTGGCGGCCCATGCCTACTTGCAGCGCACGCAGCCGACGAGCGGCACGGTCGTCGCGGCGAGTATCGGCGAGGTGCGGCTCACCTTTAATGAGCGTGTCGAAGTCCGCCCCGACAAGGTGGCCGTCACCGACGGCAACGGGCGGCGGGTCGATCGGCGCGACGCCAAACTCGCACCCGGCGACCCGCTGACGGTGGTCGTCTCCCTGCCGCAACTCTCGGCCGGCGTCTACACCGCGCGCTACGCGCTGATCTCCAGCGATACCCACCCGCTCAACGGCGAGGTGCGCTTCGGTGTCGATGTCTCGCCCGCCGATCTCCTGGCGGGCAGCGCGGCGACCGGGGAGACGCCGCTGGATACGCCGCTCCTGTTGCAGGCGATCGGGCGTGGTCTCAATCTCCTCGGGCTGATCCTGCTGATCGGCCCGATCGCCTTCCGATTGTTCGTCCTGGTGCCGCCGTGGGCGCGCGGCCGGGGGACGTTCGGCGGGGCCGCGCGGCTCTTCGAGTCTCGCGGCGTGCGCTGGGCCTGGATCGCGGTCACCGTCCTGATCCTCGGGCAGATCGTCGCGCTGGTGAGCGCGTCGCTGGCGAGCACGTTCGGGGCGTTCACCGATGCCTTTGGGCCGGGTAATCTGCTCGGAACGCTCACCGGTCGCTTCGGCACCCTCTGGCTCGGTCGGCTCGCGCTGCTGCTGGTCCCGGCGCTCGCCTTGCCGGTGATCGGGGCCGAACTGGAACTGCGGGCCGGTGAGGTCGATGCGCCCCCCTCTGCGAGCGGGGATCGCGGTTGGTGGGCGATCTTGCTGGCCGGTGTGGCGCTGGCCCTGCTGACCGCCATCGGCGGCCACGCGGCCACGACCGCCCCGATCCCGCTCTCGATCGCCGTCGATTGGATCCATCTGCTGGCCGCGAGTCTCTGGATTGGCGGCTTGCTGGCGCTGGCGCTGATCTTCCCCCGATTGATCCGCTCCCTGGGCGATCCCGAGGGGTTGGTAACCCTGGCCGGGGTCGTGCCGCGCTTCTCGGCGCTGGCGCTCGGCTGCGTCCAGGTGCTGGCGGTGACCGGTTTCTACCAGACCTGGGTCCACGTCGATGGCCCGACCGGGCTCGGCCAAACCCTCTACGGTCGCGCCCTGCTCGCGAAGCTGCTGCTGCTCGTCCCGCTTCTCGCGCTCGGCGCGATTAATCGGCTGCTGATCGGGCCGCGCCTGCGCGCCGCCGCGACCGCCGCAACGGGAGATGAGGGCGCGCGCCCCGCGACGCGGCGACTCTGGCGCGTTCTCTGGGGCGAGGCCGCCCTGGGCGTCGTCGTCCTGGCCGTTGTCGGCCTGCTCACGGCGCTGCCGCCCGCGCGCTCCGTCGTCGCCGCGAGAGGGGAGGATGGTCAGGATGCCGCCGTCACCGCCGCGCCCGAGAGTGTCACCCTCGCCGCCGCCGCCGGCACAACCCTGGTTGATCTCACGATCGGCCCGACCGGCACCGGCCCCGCTGTCCTCTCGGTCACCCTCCGCGATCCGACGGGGGCCGCGATCGACGGGGCGACGGTGGCCTTGCGCCTCACGCCGCCCGACGGTGGCACGCCGCAGGAGGTGCCCCTGACGGCGCGCGGCGGGCGCTATACCGGGCTGGGCGAGCTGATGCGGGACGGCGCGTGGCGGATCGAGGCGCTCGTCACGCCGCGCGGCGGCGCGACCGAGCGGGCGACGTTCGCGCTCGATCTGCCGACCGGCGGGGCGCGGACGATTCTGGCCGGATCCGATCGCGCGATGAACCGGCTGACCAGCCTGAGCGAGCGCCAGAGCATTAATGCCGGTGGCCCCCCGGTCACGACCTATTACCAGTGGGCCGCGCCCGATCGGCTTCGCTTGCGCTCCGACGCCGGCAGCGAGACGATCATCGTCGGCAAGCGGCGCTTCGATCGCGCGAGCGGCAACTGGATCCCCAGCGAGTGGGCCGAGCCGAGCGGCTACCGCTGGCCGGTCTACGAGTATGCGCGCATCGCCGCCGAGGTGACATTGCTGGGGCGCGAGACGATCGCCGGGGTCCCGTGCTGGATTATCGGGTATCTCGACACGCCCAGCGGCGGGCGGGGTACCCTCTGGATCGGCGAAGACGATGGCCTCATTCGCCGACAGCAAATGTTCGGGGTCGGGCATTACATGGAGAGCGTCTTCTCCGATTTCAACGCTCCGGTCACGATCGAGGCTCCGTAAAACCCTGTGCCGTTGTAGCAGTCGCGGGTTCGGCCCTGCCTGTGGATGATGCGGCACTCCTCAGAGTGCGATCACGATGACGAAACGAGACTCTATGGGGGGATGCCGCCCGGATCGGCAACCAGCGCTGTATCTGATGGTCGGCCTCCCCGGTGCCGGGAAAACCACCCGCGCGAAGGCGATCGAATCCGAGCATGACGCAGTGGATCCTCGCCCTCCACGGGAATCACCTGGATCGATCGCGGCGAGATGGGGTGCGCGATCCTGTCGAGGCGATACAGTGGCGGGTGGCACAGCGCGCGCCCACCCTCGGCTGCAACGTCGTCCTCGACTGGGGCTTCTGGTCGCGCGCCGAGCGCGCGGCCTATCGAAAACGAGCGGAGGAGTTGGGGGCGAGCGTCCGGGTAGTTTTCCTCGCCGCGACGGTCGATGAGCTGTGGTCGCGCATCTCGCGGCGCGAGGAGTCTGCGGCGGGTACGCTGCAGATCACGCGGGCAGAGTTGGAAGACTGGGCGGCGATCTTCGAGCCGCCCACCGAGGGGGAGCTGTCGTAAGGGCGAGGCCGCGGCGAGGAGTGACGCCGCGCGCCACCGGATGGGAAGAACGGGGGCGGGCCGCTGAGTGGCCCGCCCCCGTTCTCATGTGGCCCGCCCCCGTTCTCATATCGTAGCCGACCTGCTTGACGGTGCCCCGGCACGACCTCACACCACGAAGGCGTGGTCGATCACCATCGCCAGGAAGAGGAGCGCGAGGTAGAGGAGCGAGTAGAGGTAGAGTCGCCGCGCCGCGCGCTGCGTCTGCTCGCGCAGCAGGAGGATCGCGTCGTAGAGGAACCAGCCGCCGAGCCCGAGTGCCAGGACGAGGTAGAGCGGGCCGCTCGTCCCCGTGGCGAGGGGGAGCAGCGTCGTCGCGATCATGATCACGGTGTAGATCATGATCTGCTTGCGCGTCTCCGCCACCCCGCGCACGACCGGCAGCATCGGCACGTTGGCCCGCTCGTAGTCGCCGCGAATCAGCAGCGCGAGCGCCCAGAAGTGCGGCGGGGTCCAGAAGAAGACGATCGCGAAGAGAACCCAGGCCCCGGCCGACAGGTCGCCGGTCGCCGCCGCCCAGCCGACGAGCGGCGGGAACGCCCCCGCCGCGCCACCGATGACGATATTCTGCGGGGTGACGCGCTTCAGCCAAAGGGTGTAGATGACGACGTAGAAGAGGTAACCGGCCAGCGCCAGGAACGCGCTGAGCAAATTGACACCGATGGCGAGGAGCGCGAACGACGCGACCTCCAGCGCGATCCCGAAGGCCAGCGCCTGCCAGGGGGCGATCCGCCCGGTCACCACCGGTCGGCCTTTCGTGCGCCCCATCTTCGTGTCAATGTCGCGGTCAATGAAGTGGTTGACCGCGCCAGCGCCGCCCGAGGCGAGCGCCCCGCCGATCAGTGTCCAGAGGACGATCCAGACTGACGGGAAACCTTCGCCTGCGATCATCATCGCGCCGAGGGTGGTGACGAGGAGCAGCGAAATGATCTTCGGCTTGGTCAATGCCACGTAATCGGCTACAGTCTGCCGCCATCCGGTGACCGCGCTGTGATCTCCCAAAAACTCCGGCGAATCGATGCTGGTGCGATTGGTGATGTCGATCGTCGCGGCCCCCGCGCCGGCCCTCGTCCCCTTACGATCTGCGGCATCGAGCATCGCCGGTGACTCCCTCGTTACCGTCCGACCTGTCGCCCCTGCGGGCCTATGCAAGTCGCGATTGTATGCATCATCCTGCCCGATCCCCTATCGGGACGCCGACGACATTCTACCAGAGCCCCTCAGGGTGGACAACGAATTGTCAGGGCTGGGCGCGGTCGCCACGCTCCCTCGCACGTCGCTGCCGTCGCAGCGAGAGGACCGCGCCCAGCACCAGCGCCCCCGGATAGGAGACGATGGCGAGCAGCGTCAACAGCGCCGCCACATTGAGCGAGACCGAGCCGAGCAGGAGGCGCAATCCGACGAGGATGAGGAGGTAGGCGAGAATCCCCAGGGCCGCCCCGATCGCCGCGCTCTTCAGATTAAATGGACCGCCCATCGGCGCGTGACTCCCGTCTGTGTGATTCGGGTCGGTGCCGCCTCCCGCTCATCGGCGTCGGTCGCGCCTGCGGACGCGCGGGGGCTGAGCATTTCGCCGCGTGCTCCCGCCACCTCTCAGGCGATCTGCGCGCTGACCGCCGGGTTGTGCGGGTCGAGGACCGGCAGATCGAGATCGATCAGCTCCGTGTGCTTCAGCCCCGCGCCGGTGCTGAAGACGATCACCCGCTCACCGCCGCCGAGGAAGCCGCTCGCGGCCAACTTGCGCGCCGCGACGAACGTGGCCGCCGCCTCCGGCGAGGCGTAGAGGCCGTCGCTGGCGGCGACTTCGCGCGTCGCGGCCAGGATCTCGTCGTCGGTGACGGTCAGCGCCGTGCCGCCGCTCTCGCGGAGCGCGTCGAGGATCAGGTAGTCGCCGATCGCGATCGGCACGCGGATGCCGGGCGCGAGGGTCTGCGCGCCCGCGAAGAGCGGGGCGTGGCGCTCGCCGCGATTGAACGCCTCCACGATCGGCGCGCAGCCAGTCGATTGGACGCAGATCATCTTCGGTCGGCGCGGGCCGATCAGCCCCAGCGTCTCCATCTCGGCGAACGCTTTCCACATCCCGACGATCCCGGTGCCGCCCCCGGTCGGGTAGATGATCGCGTCGGGCAACTCCCAGTCGAGTTGCTCGGCGAGCTCGTAGCCCATCGTCTTCTTGCCCTCCGCCCGGTACGGCTCCTTGAGGGTCGAGACGTCGAACCAGCCGCGCGCCGCGCTGTTCTCGCGCACGATCTTGCCGGCGTCGTTGATCAGCCCGTCCACGAGATAGACGTGCGCGCCGTAGGCGGTACATTCGGCCTGCATGATCGTCGGCGTGTCCTGGGGCATGAAGACGTAGGCTGGCAGGCCCGCGCGCGCGGCGTAGGCCGACATCGCGGAGGCCGCGTTGCCCGCCGACGGCGCGGCGACCGCCCGCGCGCCGAGTTCTTTCGCGCGCGAGATCGCCAGCGCCATCCCGCGCGCCTTGAACGAGCCGGTCGGGTTGCCGCTCTCGTCTTTCGCCAGCAGCCCCGGCAGCCCGATTGCCCGGCCGAAGTGCGGCAGCGGCAGGAGCGGCGTGCCGCCCTCGCCGAGGGTCACGACGTTGGCCGGGTCGAGAACCGGTAAGACTTCGTGGTAGCGCCAGAGGGTGAACGGGCGACTCGCCAGCGCCTCCTTGGTCATCGCGCCGCGCGCCGCCGAGAGATCGTAGCGCGCGTAGAGCACCTTGCCGCAACCGGCGCAGACGGTGTGCAATTCGTTCGCCGGGTATGTCGCGCCGCAGAAGGTGCATTCGAGTTGCGTCAGGTAGCTATACATCGGTTGCTCCAGTATCAAGTGCCGAGTGCCGTGTGCCGAGTTTGCGGTAAGAATGGAGCGCTTATCCTACAGTATTTTGCGGGTTGGTGTAGTAGTTGGAGAGCGGCAGAGCCGAGAGTGTTTCACCACTCGCGGTTGACAGGTATCCGCCACACGACCCTGCAAAACGCTGTGTTCTCACAAACACGCCGCCCGGCACTCGGTACTCGGCACTCGCTAGCTGGCCTCACCGGTCGTTTGTGCGTCTCCACCCCGCCAACGCCGCCAGATGAAGCGCCCGATCAGGATCGCGAGTAGTGCCAGGACCGCGTACTCGAAATATTTGGCGTACTGGCTCACACTTTCCCAGCGCGCGCCGAGCCACCACCCGAGACCGATCAGGACACCGTTCCAGATCGCGCTGCCGACAGTCGTGTAGAGGATGAACTGGACCAGCGGCATCCCGCTGAAGCCCGCCGGGAGCGAGATCGCGCTGCGGACGAACGGGACCAGTCGCCCGAAGAAGACCGTCGCACCACCGTGTCGCTCGAACCAGCCGTGCGCCCGATCGATATCTTCCTCGCTGAAGAGCGGAATCCAGGAGTGACTTCTGATGAACTCGCGCAGTCGTCGCTCGCCGACGTGTTGCCCGATGAAGTAGAGAATCAGCGCGCCGATCAGCCCGCCGCCGGTCGAGGCGACGAGGACGCCGAAAAAATTCAGCTTGCCTTGCCCCACCGAGAATCCGGCCAGCGGCAGCACCACCTCGGAGGGGATCGGCGGGATCAGGTTCTCCAGCGTGATCAGGACGAGGACGCCGATGTACCCTAGTCGCTCAACAATTCTCAGCGTCCACTCGGTCATATCCCCCACCGCCCACCGGCTCTTGTCGCGAGACGCAGTAGCACTCCCACCGCGCTCGGACCACTGTTTCGCAAGAGTCGCGCCATTCCGGCACCAGCTCGGGCGACGGTGGCGGATGGCACGGTATGATGGCACCTGCTGGATAGGATTCGCGAGGAGTGGGCGGTGAAGCGACTGGTGATCATCGGGGCCGACGCGGCGGGGATGAGCGCCGCGTCGGAGGCGCGCCGGACCGCCCCGGACCTCGAGATCGTCGCCTACGATCGCGGCGGATTCGCCTCGTACAGCCAGTGCGGCCTCCCCTATTGGATCGGCGGGGTGGTCGAGGAGCGCGACAAGCTGATCGCGCGCAGTGTCGCGGCGTTCGCGGAGCAGCGGATCGCCGTCCGGCTGCACCATGAGGTCACCGCGATCGACCCGGCGCGCGGGCGGGTGCGGGTGCGCGATCTTCGGGAAGACCGCGAGTTCGCCACCGACTATGATCACCTGCTGATCGCCACCGGTGCCGCGCCGATTCGCCCCAACGTGTCGGGACTTGATCTCGACGGCGTCTTCGCGCTCGACGTGATGGAGGACGCGATCGCGATCCGCGACTACATCGCGCGCCACGCGCCGCGTCGCGCCGTGATCGTCGGCGGCGGCTACATCGGCCTGGAGATGGCCGAGAACCTCGTCGCGCGGGGGCTCGAGACGCGGATCGTGCAGCGCGGCGACCAACTCTTCGGGATCATCGATCGCGACATGGCCGAGCGAATCAACGCAACCCTCGCCCGGCACGGCGTCGATCTCGACCTCTGCGACACCGTTGTGGAGGGCTGCGCGGGGACAGGCGGGCGCGTCGCGCATGTCCACACGGCGGCGGGCGAGATCCCCGCCGACCTCGTCATCCTCGCTGTCGGAATCATGCCCGCCGTCGATCTCGCGCCGCCCGCCGGTATCCACCTCGGGGCGACCGGCGCGATCGCCGTGGACAATCATCAGCGGACGAATCTGCCCGAGCACTACGCTGCGGGCGATTGCGCCGAGGTCTGGCATCGCCTCCTGCGCCGCCCGGTCTGGGCCGCGCTCGGGACGATCGCCAATAAGCAGGGGCGGGTCGCCGGGCGCGTCATCGCCGGTGGCGAGGCGACCTACGCCGGGATCGTCGGGACCGCCATCACCCGCGTCTTCGATTTGGAGGTCGGCCGGGTCGGCCTGACCGAGCGCGAGGCGCGGGAGGCGGGCTTCGACCCGGCCGCCACGACCCTCGACTCGACCGATCGGGCCGGCTACATGCCCCACGCGCGCGATCTGGTCGTCAAGTTGGTCGCCGAGCGCGGATCGGGGCGACTGCTCGGCGGGCAGGTGCTCGGCCAGGGCGGCGTCGCGCAGCGGATCGATGTGCTGGCGACCGCCCTCTATGCCGACCTCACGCTCGAAGCGCTGACGCAACTCGACCTGGAATACGCCCCGCCGTTCAACTCCGTCTACGATCCGCTCCAGGTCGCCGCCACGAGCCTACTGCGGAAAGGGCTGTGAACGTCGCCGTCGGGCCGACTGTTTACCCGGAGGTCAATGCACTCCTCGCCCATTTGTTGAATGGGTTGCGCGGCATCCTCGGCGACGACCTTATCGGACTCTATCTGTACGGCTCCCTGTCGCTGGGCGACTTCGACCCCGTCAGCAGCGATGTCGATTTCCTCGCCGTCACGCGCGCCGAACTGTCGGGCGAGACGCTGGCCGACCTGGCGGCGCTGCACGCGCGGCTCCATGCGAGCGGCCAGCCCTACGCCGACAAGCTCGAAGGGTGGTATTTCTCCCGCGCCGCCCTGCGACGACCCGCAGCGGTCGAGATGCCGCAGCCGACGATCGGGGCGGACTGGCCGTTCGGCCCCCAACAGCCCGGCCCGGTGTGGGTCATCGAGCGCCACATCGTCCAGGAGCACGGTCTGGTCGTCTGGGGACCATCGCCTCGTGAGCTGATCGACCCGATCGTCCCGGAGGCGTTGCGCGTCGCCACCCGCGCCCTCCTGCGCGACTTCTGGGCGCGGCAACTCAACGACCCCGACTGGCTCCGCACGCATGATTATCAGGCGTTCGCCATCCTGACCATGTGCCGCGCCTTGCATACCCTCGCCACCGGACGGGTTGCCACCAAGCCGGTCGCCGCCGCCTGGGCGCAACGGACCCTCGAACCGCCCTGGCCTGTCCTGATCGCCCGGGCGCTCACCTGGCGTCACGACCGGCGCGAGGGCGACATGACCGCGATGCTCTCCTTCGTGCGTTGGACAGTCGAGCGGGCGGCAGAGGAGGAGAAGGAGAAGGGGATAGCTAATCGCGGGGGTAGCGGCCCTCACCCCCGCCGCCTGCGAGCGGCACCCCCTCTCCCCATCCGAGGAGAGGGGGAAGAATGAGCGTTGCGGGCGATTGCGAAACGCGGCACTGAGTCGTCCACTGCGCCAGCGTGGGCTGGGTCTGTTGGAGCCATCCTCACCTTCCCTTTTAGGGGAGGGTCGCCATCGAGACGGCGGGGAGGGGTTATCTCACCTGCAACCCGACAACGGGTGTACCGATCGCGGCGTACGGGGCAGTCGAGGCGTTAGTTGCACGCACTACTCACCGCCCCCCATTCGCTCGGCCAGCCAGCGCCACGCGATGCGCGCCTGCGCTTCCTGGAAGGCGCGCAAGGTCGGCAGTCCGGGCGGCGGTGGTTGGAGTGCCGAATAGGTGAAGAACCCGGCCATCAGCGCGATCACCGCCGTGACGGCCTCGGGGTGGGCCTCGACGCTCGATGAATGGCGCGCGAAGAGGATCGCCGGATCAGGCCCGCCCTGCATCGCGACGCTGGGTGCCATGAAGACCGGATCGACCCACGCGGCCCCGATGCGGGCGTGGGGCCAATCGACCACGACGACGCGCTCCGGCGTCAACAGCAGATTATCCGCGCGCAGGTCGAGGTGGAGCAGCGTGTTCCCTGCGGATAATGCGGCGGCTTGCCGCTCAAGGTCCGCCAGGAGCGGCAGACGGGGAACTGCCCACGAGTCGAGAGTGGAGGGCGGATCAGCGAGTAGTCGGCCCCACCAGGCGGTGCGAAAGACGCCTTCGTCGGCGAGGAGGCCAGCGATTTCCCCCGGCAGGGGCGACGGTGTCAACGCGGCGGTGAGATCGCCCAGCGCATCGAGCACGCGGTCGAGTTCTCCCGGCTGCCAGGGCATTTGCGGCTGCCGACCGTCAACATCCTCGTAGAGCAGGGCCACCCAGCCGCCCTCGCCCTCATCGAACGACCAGAGCAGGCGCGGCACCGGTGCAGTCGCCGGTAGCGCCGCCGCGATGATCGCTTCTCGGCGGTGGAAGCGCGGCGAGTCGGGATTCGGCTCCGGCCCCACCGCCTTCAGGAATGCGCGTCGTCCGCTGGTGGTGCACAGCCGCGCGGCGACGCCCGGCGAGAACCCGCCCGCCTGCGTCGCCGCCGCCGCGACCGGCTCGCCGAGCCACCCCTCGACCGCCGCGCGCACCCGGATCGGGAGCGCGGTCCAGTCGAGACGGATACCCCGTGCCGGGGGCGGTGCTGACACTGTGCTCTCCTTATCTCTGGTCGAATAGAGTTGCGACATGGGCACGTTTCGGACGCTATACTTTACTTGATCACAATAGAACAACTCTACACGAGAGGGCTCAATAGACTTTGATCTGGCTGGTATTTTGAACACCTAGGAATGTCTCCTGCGACCAGTGGTCATGAGCAAGATGTGGCGAGCTGAAAGCGCGACGATACGAGGGGTTCGCTCGGGGCGGGTGCGAGCTGGCGACCGAGCGAATCTGCCTGGTCGCAGTGCGCACTTCGAGCGATTCTCAGAATGATTAGCGCGGCGGCTTGGGTGGCGGCTGATTTATTTCGACATGGTGGAACTCCAGCGGCGCAGCAATCTACACCTCCAC
>CADCWN010000100.1 GCA_902806415.1 uncultured Thermomicrobiales bacterium
GCAAGCGTCACGACGGGTCGCCGAGTGCCACGTATTCTGGGGGCGGAATGGGAGCGTGGGCGTGATCCTCTCGCCCCGCCCATGCCAGGGCGTGACCGCGGAGGCCGCGCGGCAGGGGGCGCCGTCAGGCGGCGATCAGGCGACGAATCCTTGTAGCACCACCCTTCGGTGGCCGTATCAATACGGTATCGGTGTGGTAACGATCCCCGGGGGGGCCGAAAAGGGGTGCGTCGCTCTTCGACGATATCGTTGCCCACCTGCTGCCGGAACAGGACGACCACACCTTCTCCGACCCTGGAATGGTCTGGGACGGGGGTATTGTAGGGATTGTAGGGATTGTAGGGCGCGGGCGCGCATCGGGGCGTGGGCAGCGGGTGGGCAACGATCCAGCGAACGGCCAGTGACATCGTCCTTGGCAATCAAGCATCGGGGCTGTTCGCAGCGCGACCACCTGAAGACGCTCCGACCTGCTCGTTCGCCTGTCGACGGGGTCCGGTCGCGATGGCCACTTGATGACGCGGAGAAGGCGCCGACGTGGCGGTGGCGACCTGGGGCTCCGTCGTGTCGACGTCTCGTCACCGCCCTATCCCCACAGTGACGCAACCCGACAAGCTGCTGGGGATGGGCATCATGGTGCAGCGTCGTCGTGGGTCGCACGGCGTGGATGGGCTTTTCGGCCAGCACAGCTGGCGGATAGTTCCCCGATTCTGGATATAGAAGGCCCACAGATGGGTGAAGAAGGCGAAATCGAGTTGCGCCTGTTTCGACTTAGCCATGTCGCACCGTGACCTTCAACGACTCCGAGAGGATATCGGTGATCTTGACCCGAATCGTCCCGGCCTCGTTTGGGACGGGGTACTGCCCGGCCACAAGTGCGTCGTCGTCGGGGATATCCACGATGGCGGGTTGGAGTATCGCACCGTCGTAGTTCCAGTCGATCATCACCGACTCGACGAGGGTGCGCCAGTCGGCCACGTCCGGCTGCGGAGGGTTGCGGTCAGGCGTTGGCTGACCCGGACGGGCGATCCTGTTCCGGCATGACCATTTGCAGGGTCGGCCCGTCTTCCCCGCGCGCAACAATCCAGATACCCCGGTCGAAGGGATGTTGCTTGAGTCTACGTTCCTGCAACAAGCTCTCCACTTCGCGCTTCAAATCCAGCACCACATCCCAATCCCACGGAATTGGTGATGTTTGCCGCAGTACCAGCGCCACCTCACGCCCGTAATCCTTGAGAATTTTGCTCCTGAGCATCTGTCTGAGGTTCGTGTCTACCGTCCCCGGCCCCCCATCGCGCCCCTGGCCGAACGACCCGATGGTATCGAAGACCGAGATTCCCCCCCGCCGCACCCGCTCCATATCGGCTAAGAACCGCTCAAGTTCCCGGCCATCCGGTTTCCGCAGCAGTTCCTTGATGTCGCCGGGGCGGTCTTCCAACAGGACAATTTCAAGTTGCAGTAGCGCACCAGTAGCATCACGGCAGATTACATCGGGCGCATCCGCAACGCGTTCAACGACATAGGTGCCATGCGTGCGGGCGTTATATCCAACCAGAAACAGTTCGGCGGTGGCGCGCTCGATTCGCTGTTTCTCGGTTTCTGCCATGCGACCCGTCCCCATATACACTCTGGGCGTTGATAGCCCTACAGGCGACCGGCCCACCTAAGGGCTTACTGCATCATAGCGCCTACTGGCCACGAACGTCGCGTAATAGCGTGGCGCATATCGGGGCACTGGGGCGCGTCTATACTGGGGTGCAATGCGAACAAGTCGAGCGGTGGGATGATGGCCCATCGTCGTGGAGGAAAACGTGACCGCACCCGTCATCACGACCGACGAAACCACCGAAGCCATCGGCGCGGTGGCGAAGGCATTGGCCGAACTGCGGGCGACGAAGACCGACCCGGCCAACTGGAAATGGACCATCATCCCCCTGCACAACGCCATGCAGAATTTCATGGTGCTGGCGTTGCGCGTTACCAACCCGGTGTTGGTGGCGCAAGTGCCACCGAAGCTGCGGGTGTTTGAGATGGAAATCCTCGCCGCCTGCAACAACCGGCTGCGGGTCAGGGACTTGCCCGCGAAAGCCAATCCCACCGACGACGACCTTGCGGGCGATGCCTATTTCGCCTACGCCGAGTCGCTGGCGGTGTGGCACCTTTCGCGCCCAGCACGCCGCGCCTTTTTCCAAGACACGGTGCAGCGGCAGGAGCTACGGCGAAACCTCCTCGATAGATATATCTCGCTACTGGATTTCCAACTCGTTGGTTTCACCGAATTGTTCCAGCGGCTCCGACAGGAGAAGTACGCGCGTTACACCCCTTGTCCTGGCTACCGTCGCCATCCGCCGCCTCATCCTGGCACTCGTTACCCGGGATTGCTAAGAAATCAGGCCGGATGGCGACGGTAGCCAGCACAGCCGGAGGGCTTGACCTTACCCCAAGGTCAGGCCGTACCCTGTAATCAGTCGGGCGAAGGACGCCCGACCCGGAGGAGGTGTCGGTGGGCGAGCGTCAGTATCCGGACCCGAACGCGGCGCGCGACGCGACGGACCCCCTGCTGAGCATCGGCGTCTTCGCTCGCCGCTCACGGCTGTCGCCGAAGGCGCTGCGACTGTACGACCGGCTCGGGCTGCTGACACCCGCCCACACCGATCGCGACAACGGCTATCGCCACTACCGCGAGGGCCAACTGGCGACCGCCCGCCTGATCGCAATGCTGCGGCGGCTCGACATGCCGCTGGCGCAGATCGCGACGGTCGTGGCGGCGCCGGGGCCGCCGGGGGCCGCGATGATCGCGGACTACTGGGCGACCGTCGAGCGCCGCATCGCCGCACAGCGCGGGCTGGCGGCACACCTCCAGGGCACATTGATCGGTGATGAAAGGAGCTATGCGATGTTCGAGATCCGCGAGCGCGAGGTGCCGGAGCAGTTGGTGCTGACCGAGCAGCGGCATGTGCAGGTCGGGGATTTACCCGACTGGATCGACGCGGCGATGCGTCGCCTGGGCGGTGCCGCGCAGGGCTACGGCGGCGTGGTCGGGGCACCGTTCGTCGTCTACCACGGTGAGGTCACCGAGGACAGCGACGGCCCGGTGGAGGTCTGCATCCCGATCGATCCCGCGCGGACGACCCACGACGCGGCGATCCGTCGCGAACCCGCGCACCGCGAAGCGTACACCACCATCGAGAAAGCGCAGGTCGAGTATCCGCAGATCCTCTCGGCCTATGACGCGGTGGCGCACTGGATCGACGCGCAGGGGCGGCGCGGCACCGGCTCCCCGCGCGAGGTCTACTTCGCCGACTTCGACGCGGCCGACCCGAACGACAAGGCATGTGACATCGCGTTCCCGATCGTCTGAGATAATGGAGGTGGCCCGGCGATCCGCAACGGATCGCCGGGCCACCACTCTATCCCCCACTCGGTATCCACCACGCGCCCGATCGTCCGCCTATGTCCACGGTCGCCACGCCGGGAAATTGCCGCCGGCGGCGAACGGGAGGGCGGGCGGCTTGCCCGCCTCGGCGATCACCAGGCCGGTCGGCGCGGCATCGACATAGGCCAGCCAGCGATCGTCCGACGACCAGGCGGCGAGCAGTCCGGTGCGCGGATCGGCGGCGCGGACCGGGTAGACGGCCCGCTCAATCCCGCCATGGAGGGCGCGCAACTCGGAGCTGCCGTCTGCGACCTGGGCGTGGTACGCGACGTGCAGGCCATGCGGTGACCAATTGATCCACCGCAGACCGGAATTATTCTGCCAGGGGAGGTCGCGCGCCACTTCCCGGCCGGCGGCGTCCAGGATGAGCAGATCGTTGACCGCGCCGACCGCGTTCTGCTGCGCGCCGATCGGGATCGTGGCGCGGCAAACTGCCAGCAAGCCGGTGCTCGGCGCCACCGCAGCATTCTCGATCCAGGCGCTCTCGCCCGCCGAGACTGCGGTGAGATCGAGCACGGTGCGGATCATGCCGCCCGACAGATCGAGCGCGACGATTGTCGTCACCCCCACCGCCTGCTGCCCTGCGGCGAGGGTGGTGCGGAAGCCGCCCACCGCGTAGATCGTCGCGCCATCCGGGGAGAGCCCGAACGGATAGAACGCGCCGACCATCTCCCGGCGCGCCGCGCCGCCCTGCGGGTCGATCGTCCAGATCGCGGTCTGCGCATCGGCGGACGGCGGGGTGTCGCGCAACAGGGGGACGGTATAGGTGATGCGGCCATCGGGCAGCCAATGCCAGATGAAGGCGCCGGGGGGCAACGCGAGCGGGCGCTGCCCGGCCTCGTCGATGATCCAGGCGTTGAGTCCGCCCGCGACAGGGTCGCTGACCTGATAGACGAGGTGGCGGCTGCTTGGCGACCACAGCAGCCGGGGCGAGATTTGCGGGGAGATCGGTAGGGAGAAGCGCGCCAGGGCACGGCCATCGGCGGCGAAGACCGCGACCTGCTGGATCGGTAAGTCGGCGGTGGGCGCGCCGAGCGCGGCGAAGCGCGCCCCATCCGGTGCCCAGGTGGGATACTGGTAGTTCCCGGCGACCAGGAGTTTCCGCCCGCCATCGGCGAGATCGGCGAGAATGATCCCGGCGGTCCCGCCGAGCGACCCGGTGTAGAGCAATTGCCCGACCCCGCGCGGGGCGACGTTGACGGTCGGTGCTGGCGCGGGTGTGCCGGACACAGCCACCACGGTCGCGGGCGAGGGCGGCGTATCGCTCCGCACCACCGCGCGTGTTGGAGTGGGAGGTGGCGTAGGCGTTGGGGTGGGCGTTGGGGTGGGCGGCTGCGGCGCGGGCCTGCTGAACAAGCCGCAAGATCCGAGCAGCGGCAGGGCCGCGAGGAGGGAAGCGCCATGCAAGAGCCGTCGCCGATCCAGCCTGGCCGCCATCGCGCCATCCCGATTCCTTGGTGTCGCCGTACCACGCGCGGTGAAAATTCGCTCCTGTGCCTGTAGCATAGCAGAGAAGCGCATAGCGCGAAGCGGCGGGGTGGGATACGCGGCCCTCACCCCCGTCGGCTCCGGATGAACCGGATTTATCCTGCTGCAAGTCAGGACAATGTGCGGGCGGCACCCCGCCGCCCAGAGGGCACCCGCCCATCCGAGGAGAGGGGGGAGAGGCGTTGCGGGACGGTGGTCTCACCCTCCCTTTTAGGGGAGGGTTGCTGCCGCAGCGGCGGGGAGGGGTTCCCCCGCGCCCCACACCCCCGCATCGCTCAATAGCTGAGCAGCGCCTGGATCTCGTACCCCGGCAGCGCCGCGCGACCATCGAGGAAGGTCAACTCAATCAGGAAGGCGCAGCCGACGACCACGCCGCCCAGTTGCTCGACGAGGTCGATCGAGGCGCGGCAGGTGCCGCCGGTCGCCAGCAGGTCGTCCACGATCAGCACCCGCTCGCCGGGGTCGATGGCGTCGCGGTGCATCTCGACCGTGTTGGTGCCGTATTCGAGCGCGTATTCGGCGCGCACCGTCTCGGCGGGAAGCCGCCCCAACTTCCGCGCCGGGACGAAGCCCGCGCCGAGCCGATCGGCGAGCGGCGCGGCGAAGATGAAGCCGCGCGACTCGATCCCCACCACCTTCGTCGCGCCATACGGGCGGCAGCGCGCCTCCAACTCGTCGATCGCCTGCCGGAAGGCAGCGGCGTCGTGCAGCAGCGTGGTGATGTCCTTGAAGAGGATCCCCTCCTTGGGGAAATCGGGGATGTCGCGGATCAAATCCGCCAGTGTCGCCATCGTCGTCCGTCCTCCCGCACCCGCGCGTCACGTCCCACGGCGATCCTCGCCCGGCGCAAGGCTAACGCAGAGTACTGGAGAGGCGCAAGGAGGGACGATCACCGCAGAGATACAGAGACGCAGAGGATCGCAGAGAGGATGACAACATTTTCTCGTTTCTTCTCTGCGGCCCTCTGCGCACTCTGCGCCTCTGCGGTTAACCCGCCCCCCCTCAGTCGAGGGCGTCTTGGAGGGTGGCGGTCAGCGGGTGCGCGCGGAGGATCCCCAGCGCGCGGGCTTCGAGCTGGCGGGTCCGCTCGCCGGAGATGCCGAGTTCCGCGCCGACCTGTTGCAACGTCCGCGGCGCGCCGCCGTCGAGACCATGCCGCAAGATCAGCAAGGCCCGTTCGCGCGTGGGCAGGGTGTCGAGCAGCGTGCCGATGCAGTCGCGCGCGATCCGGTTACCCACCAGCGCCGGGAGCGAGCGGTCCCCATCCTCGATCCCCTCGCCGAGCGACGAGTCGTCCCCGTCGCCGTCGGATCGCGCGGGGGCATCGAGCGAACTCGGCGTCGTCGCGGCGATCCGCAGGGCATCGAAGCGCCAGGTGGCGACCCCGCAGGCGGCGGCCAACTCCGCGGGGGTCGGCTCGCGCCCCAATTCGTCGGGCAGCGACTCCTCGGCGCGGCGCAGCTCGCGCAGTGCCTGCCAGCTATTCGCCGGGAGCCGCACCAGCCGCCCGCGATCATCGAGGGCGCGGGTGATCGCCTTGCGGATCGGCCAGCGGGCGAAGGTGCTGAAGCGGAGACCGCGCGCCCGCTCGAAGCGATCGACCGCAGCGATCAGCCCCAGATTCCCCTCGGCGATCAGCTCCGGCAGGGAGAGCCCGAGCCCGATGTAGTGCCGCGCCACCCCCACGACGAGCCGCAGGTTCGCCGCGATGATCGCCGCGCGCGCCGCGCCGCGCTCCGCCTCGTCCCCTTCGTCAAACTGGCGGAACAGTTCGGCCTCGCCAGCGGGGGTCAGCAGCGGGATCTGACCCGCCTCGCGCAGGTAGCGCGCCAGTAAGTCGCGTTCCGAGAACTGTTCGCCGCCGACCTCCTCGGCGTCGTCATCCTCGGCACGCGGGGGCAGCGTGCGCCAGCCTTCGGGCAAGGCGCGCGCGCCGCGACCGCGCGGCTGCTCATCTTCGGTTGACCAATGTTCGCGCATATCCTTTATCCCGCCCCGCACGGCACTGTGCGGAAGGTACCGTCATCCCCCAACGCTGGCACCCTATGTCCTAGTGTATGCGGCGCGGCCCGGTCTGACAGTCGGGATGGCGATGATTGTCCTGTGGCGTTTTCCCTGACGTCGTTGTGGGGGTATTCCTGACAGAAAATCGCGACTCTTATCCTCACATTGCCGGGGTGCAAAAAGTCCATCCTGGCAATCATGCCCGCATCCGTGGCCGTTCCTCCCACCTGAATCGGACCATCTGTCCTATATCTTTCGCCCCTCCCGGCGCGCTACAGTAGCGGAGGTGACGGGAGCGATCATCACAGATCGGGATCGTGGCGATCGGAGGAGTTGTGCGCGTGAGTCGTATCGGGTCGTCCTCGCGCGGTCCCACGCCCGGCGGCGCGTCCACGCTGCTCCTCCTGCTACTGGCCGCGCTCCTGGGCGGTTGCTACGCGCCGGGCTTCGGCCCCACCCCGACGATCGCGCCGGAGGCGAAAACCGCCGTCGCCTGGCAGCCCACACCAACAACCCCCCGGAGTACCTCGCGGACCGCTGCGGCGAGTCGGCCATCGCCCGTGGCGACGCGCGCGGCGCGCACACCGACGCCGGGCCCCAATAGCTTCACCGCGACCGCTGCCCAACCGTGCCGCGCCGCCCGCTACAACGGGATCATCCGGGAGAAGAAATCAAGCGTCGAGACGGTCGGGCAGGCGTACCATTGCTTCCTGTTGTTTTATGTCGACCGCGCGATCCTCGACCACACGATCCTGCTCAACGGGGCCTGGGCGCTGGCGCCACTGGGTAAGGGCAAGTTCACCGCCGCCGATCTCGCCCCGCCGGCCCTGGTCGGCGACCGAGAGGCCGATTGGGCGACGTTCGCGGCGCGCTTCAACGCCCTCGTCGAGCGGGGGCGAGGGGTCGTGGATGCCAGCGCCCTGGCGCGCGGCGATCGGCGCGATGGCGGACAGCTTGGACGACAATCACGTCGCCTACCTGGAGCCGAAGGTCTGGCGCAATACCGTCAGCGCGGAGTTGGGCCTGGAATACATCCCGACCGCCGGTTTCGAGGTGGCCCTCGACGAGGCGACCGGCAAATATTATCTCTACACTGTCTTCCCCGACTCCCCCGCCGAGCGGGCGGGGTTGCGCGCCGGCGACCTGATCGACAGCGTCGGCGGCGCGCCAATCGGGCGCGAGCAGCAGAATCGCCCACTCGGCGATCTGATGAACGGACTCCCCGGCACCGGCAACACCGTGCAGGTGACCCGCCCCGCGACCGGCCAGACCGAGACGGTGATCATCACCGTCGCCGAGGTCGATGTGCCGCTGATCGAGGTCGCGATCCTGCCCGGCAAGGTCGGCTATCTCCGGTTGCGCTATTTCAGCTTCTCCTCCGGCGAGGCGTTCGATCGCGCCCTCGCCGCCCTGCAAGCGCGGGATCACCTCGCTGATCTTCGACGTTCGGCAGAATCCGGGCGGCTCGTCCGCCGCGCTGCTGCACATCCTCAGCCACTTCACACACGAGGGACCGCTGGCGATCACGATCGATGAGCACGGCACGCGGACGCCGGAGCAGCCGGACACGCACGTGCCACTCCTGGGGCTGCCCTGGGCGGTCCTCTGCGACGGCGACTCGGCCTCCTCCGCCGACGTGACCGCCGCCGTGGCGAAGGCGCGCGGCGGACGGCTGATCGGCACCCGGAGCGCGGGGGCGCTCAGCGGCGCGCTCTTCTACGAGCTCGAAGACGGCAGCGCATTGGAAATCTCGGTCATCCGCGTCCTCGGCCCGGACGGCGAGGCGATCAACGAGGTCGGCGTCACCCCGCACGACATCGTCCCCCTCGCCCCCGCCGACCTCTCCGCCGGCCTCGATCCACCGCTCCAGCGCGCGATCGACTACCTCGTCGGCGGCCGCTGAGGGGGAAGGGGAGCAGCGCGAGGCTGCCGCCACACCCACCATGCCCGATCCGGTGCCCCGAATCGGCGTGAGCGCCATCCCGCCCTGGCCCGCCCGGCCACGCCCCGCCGCGTCGTCCAGATGTGATGCCCCCGCGCCCCGCGCCGTATGCTATGGTGACACGGCGGGGGTGCGGGACGGCGTTGGCACCGGCGACGATAAGGCAGCGATGCGCGACGGCGATATCTTGCAGGGGCGTTTCCGGCTCGACCGCCAGATCGGTCGGGGCGGCTTCGCGCGGGTTTTCCTCTGCACCGACCTGACCCTCGAACGGCGGGTCGCGATCAAGATCCTCGACCACGCCCTGCTCGAACGGGCCGACGAGCACGATTTCCTCGCGCGCTTCCGCCGCGAGGCGCGCGCGGTCGCGGCGCTCGACCACCCCAACATCCTCGGCATCCACGACTACGGCGAGGACGATGGGACGATCTACCTTGTGATGCCGTTCATCGAGGGCGGCACGCTGCACGAGCGGCTGACCGGCGGGCGGGCGCTCGACCCGGCGACGGCGGGCAATTATCTCCGGCAGGTCGCGGCGGCGCTCGATTACGCCCACCGGCGCGGGATCGTCCACCGCGACATCAAGCCGCAGAATATGCTCCTGCGGGCCGAGGACGATCGCCTGCTGCTGGCGGACTTCGGGATCGCCAAGGTTCTGGGTGACACCGGCGCGCAGACCCGGACCGGCGCGGCCGGCACGATCGCCTACATGGCCCCCGAGCAGTTTCGGGGGGAGATCAGCCCGGCGCTCGATATCTACGCTCTCGGCTGCGTCCTCTTCCAGATGCTCACCGGGCGCCTGCCGTTCGTCGGCTCGACCGAGCAGATGATCTTCGGCCACCTCAGCGGGCCGGTCCCGTCCCTGGCCGAACTGGGCGGCGGTCGCCTCCCAGCCACCCTCCCGGCAGTCGTCGAGGGGGCGCTGGGGAAAGACCCCGCCGCGCGCTACCCGACTGCAAGCGATCTGGCACGCGCCTTCGACCGGGCGCTGGAGGGCGATGACACGCGCGGGCGGGCGGTCCCCCGCGATGTGGGCGACAACCCGACAGCCCTCGGGCCGTCGCCCACGCAGGCCGCCCCGCCGTCATCCCGCACGACCGGGGGGCCGCCCCCCGGGGAGCCGACGATCATCGGGCCGCTCGCCTCGGTCACGGGGCCGACACCCCTGCCCCCGCTGCCGACCCACGGGACACCGCCGCCCGACGGGATACCCGCCGCACAGCAGGATAGGCCGGCAGGTGGCGCGATCGCCGCCTCCGGCGTGGTGCCGCCGATCCCCTTCCCCCCGGCGGCGACCCCGGCCCGACGCGGACCGCGACTGCCGCTGCTCGCCGGGGCTGGCGCGCTCCTGCTCCTGCTCCTGCTCGGTGGGCTCGCGCTGCAACAGCGCGGCGCGGGGGTGCGCCCGCGCGCCACCCTCGGCGGCACGCTCGTCGCCGTGGCGGGGACCGTGACCGCCACCGCTCCAGCGGATACCCCGACCGCGACGACGTCGACGGGGAGTGTCACGGTCGCCCCGACACCGCCAGCCACGACCGCAACGAGCGCGGGCAACGCCGCCACCACGCCGACGACGGCTCCGACGCCCGCGCCGAGCCCGAGCGCGCGGGCGACCTCGACGCCGACACTAACCGCCCCACCCACCCGCGCGCCACTGCGGGGCGGGAGCACCACCACCTTCATCGGCCATAACGACCACGTACGCGGGGTGGCCTGGAATGACGCTGGCCGGACGTTGATCTCCGGCGCGGGCGACGGCACGGTCCGCTTCTGGCGGGCCGACGGCACCCTCGTCAACACGATCGGCGGGCGCACCTTCGCCGTGACGAGTGTCGCCCCCTCGCCCGACGGGGCGCTCCTGGCGATCGGCGCGGACGGCCCCAGCAATCAGGTGCAAATCTGGCGCGCGGATGGGACGCCGGTCGCGACCCTCGCCGGGCATACCGACAATGTCGGGATGGTCGCCTGGTCGCCCGACGGTCAAACCCTGGCCACCGCCTCCAGCGACCGCACGGTGCGGCTCTGGACCGCCGCCGGGCGACCGCTCCGCACCCTGACCGGGCATGACGACATCGTGCAGAACGTCGCCTGGTCGCCCGACGGGCAACGCCTCGTCTCCGCCTCCTGGGACAAGACCGTCCGCGTCTGGCGGGCCGACGGTACGCTGCTCGCCGCGCTGATCGGCCACAGCGATGCGGTCTTCGGCGTCGCCTGGTCGCCCGATGGCAACCTGATCGCCTCCGCATCGCAAGACAAGACGGTCCGCCTCTGGGTACCCGACGGCACCCCGCGCAAGACCCTCTCCGGGCACACGGCGGCGGTCAGCAGCGTCGCCTGGTCGCCGGACGGGCGGACCCTGGCCTCCGGCTCATTCGACAAGACGATCCACCTCTGGGCCGCCGACGGCTCCCCGCTCGCCACGCTGGTCGGCCACGGCGAGGCCGTCACCTCGCTCGCCTGGCTCCCCGGTGGCGACGGTCTCGCCTCCGGCTCGTGGGACAAGACGATCCGGCTCTGGCGGTAGACGCGCCCGGCAGACCAACCGCTGCATCCCAATCGCCGACGTTCCACGATCAGCGGTTACAATCTCTCCAGTCAGAGAATCGCACTCAGGGACCAGATGAGGGGCGCATCATGCAGCTACGCGACGCGACATTCCTGATCTCCGGTGGTGGCTCCGGTCTGGGCGCGGCCTGCACACGCCTCTTCGCGGCGGCGGGTGCGCGCGTCGTCATCGCCGATCTGAGCGCCGAGGCGGGCGGGGCGCTGGCCGGGGAGATCGGGGCGGCGGGGCGCTTCGTCCAGGCCGACGTGACCGACGAGGCAAGCGTGCGCGGCGCAGTGGCGACGGCCGAGCGGGAGTTCGGCCCGCTGCGCGGCGCGATCAACTGCGCCGGGGTGGCGACCGCCGAGCGGGTGCTCGGGCGGGAGGGGCCGCACGCACTCGACAGTTTCGCGCGCGTCGTCGGGGTCAACCTGATCGGCACCTTCAACGTGATCCGCCTGGCGGCGGAGGCGCTGGCCGCGAACGAGCCGCTCGGCCCGAGCGGGGAGCGCGGCGTGATCATCAACACCGCCTCGGTCGCGGCGTTCGACGGGCAGATCGGGCAGGCGGCCTACAGCGCCTCGAAGGGGGGCGTGGCGGCGATGACCCTGCCGATCGCGCGCGAGTTGGCGCGCGCCGGGATCCGCGTCGTCACGATCGCGCCCGGCCTCTTCGACACGCCGATGCTCGCCGGGTTGCCCGAGGCGGCGCGTCAATCGCTCGGCCAGCAAGTGCCGTTCCCCTCGCGCCTCGGTCGCCCGGACGAATACGCCGCCCTCGCGCGCCACATCGTCGAGAACGAGATGCTGAACGGCGAGGTCATCCGCCTCGACGGGGCGATACGGATGGCTCCGAGGTGAGGGGAACGCGCGGGCGGGGCGGGGCGTTTGGGGTTGGGAAAGTGGCGTGATCGGGGGAGGCGGTGGACCGGGGATTCAAATCCCCGGCTAGGTGGCCAGCGGCCACGAAATCCACTGAAGTGGACTAGGATTGCCGTATTTGGGCCGAGAAGGCTGGATCGCAGTGCCACCGGGTTTGGGAGAAACGGGAGATACTAATGGGTTAGTCCACTTCAGTGGACTTCGTGGCCGCAGGCCACCTAGCGCCGGTTTCAACCGGCGACCTCCGCCTGTCCACCAATCACACCGGCAAACCGCCCTCATTCTCCTGCTCACCGCACTCGGCGGGGCCAGCGCCGCGCTCTACTACGGCGCGCTCGTGCGACCCTATTTGCTGACGCGCCACGTCGCCGAGCCGCTGCTCGACCTCGGCAAGATCGGCGGGTACGACCCGATGGCGGGGCGGCGCTACGCCCTGCCGCTGCTGGCGATTTGGCTCGTCTACCTGGTCGCGGGGGCGCTGGCCCCGCGCGTGCGCGGCGAGCGAGCGACCCTGGCGCTGGCCGTCGGCGGGGCGCTCGGCTGCGGCGCGATCCTCCTCTGGCTCTACCCAATCACCGCCGCCGACATCTTTAACTACGCCCTCTACGGGATAGTGCAACACCGGGGCGAGAACCCGCTCGTCGTGCCGCCGCAGCGGGTCATCGGCCCGCCGCTGATCGACTACTCCGCCTGGCCGTTCTACCCCTCCCCCTATGGGCCGGTCTGGCAGGGACTCGCCTGGATCGTCACCGCCGTCAGCGGCGAGCGGCTGCTGGCCGGGATCATCATCTTCAAAGGGATCCTGCTCGCCGCGCACCTGCTGAACACCGCCCTGATCGCGGGGATCGCCGCCGCGTCGGGCGCGGTCAGGCCGGGCGTCGCCGCGATTCTCTACGCCTGGAATCCGCTCCTCCTCTACGAGACGGTTGGCAACGGCCACAACGACATCGTGGCCCTGACCGGCCTCCTGCTGGCCCTCCTGGCGCTCACCGCCCGCCGGGGCGACGCGCTGACCCTCCCCCTGGCGACCCTCGCCGCGCTGACGAAGGCGGTCGGCGCGCTCTGGCTGGCCCCGCTGGCCCTCGCCTGGCTGCCGCGCGCCTGGCGCGAGCACCGCCCGCAGGCGATAGTGGCGGCGCTCGGCGGGGCGCTGCTGCTCGCGATCGCCTGCTACGCCCCGTTCTGGGAAGGCGGGCGGGCGCTGGATGCGGTGCGGCGGCAGTCGGACCTCCACACCTCCTCGCTCGGCGGCCTGGCGCTGATCGTCAACGAGCGGCGCGGCTACCCGCTCGTGCCGCATGAGCTGCTGGATCGGATCAAGGGGCTGGCCCTGGCGATCGTCGGGCTGACGGCCCTCCTCGCCCGCCCGCGCGACAGCTCCGCCGGGGAGGCGGCGCGGGCGGCGTTCGACGTGTCGCTGGCCTACCTGCTCGTCGGGGCGCTCTGGTTCCAGCCGTGGTATCTGGTGCCGCTCGTCGGGCTGGCCCCGCTGGTCAATAATCCCCGCCGCGCGATCGCCCTCGGCTACGCCCTCGGCGCGACCGGCTCCTACGTCGTCTACTTCTACGTCTGGCCCGCGCTGGGCTGGACGCCGGATCGCCTCGTTATCCAGGGGTGGGCCGTCGCCGTGGCCCACGGCCCGGCTTGGGCGGCGCTGCTCGTCGCGAGCGCGTGGGCGATCTGGCGCGGGCTGTCGCACCGGGGCGGGGTGCGCCCCGAGCGTGGTGCGGGACGGGCGGGCGCGGTCGGGCGCTTGACGATCCGCGAGGGGGTGGCCCGGACCGACGCGCGGGAGTGATATACTCGGCGCGCGGCCCCGGCGCGGGGTCAGACCAGAGGATCCGGCGCGATGGCTGGCCGATCCCGGCAGCACCGCCGGAGGGGGAGCGGTATCGTCGTCGGTATCGCCACATCGGAGAGGGAGGGAATTTTGAGCGCCAGCAAGAGCCCGGTCGTCACACAGGACATCGTGCGCCCGCCGCGCGATATCATGGAGGGGTTGCGGGAGATCGGCAGCGCCACCGCCGCCGGCGAGTTGAGCCGCCTCGGCCTCCGCGATCCGCACCTGCGCGGGATCACCAACTGGACCCCCGGCAAGATAGCGGTCGGCCCCGCGCTGACCCTCCAGTTCATGCCGAAGCGCGAGGACCAGTACAAGGTGGACGAGTATTCGGACCCCGAGGTGCAGTTGCACCGCCACGTCCTCTACCACACGCAGGAGGGGGACATCGTCGTGGTGGACGCGCGCGGCCACCTGGGCAGCGGCGTCTTCGGCGACATGATGCTGACCTACTTCGCCGGGCGCGGTGGCGCGGGCGTCGTCATCGACGGCTGCATCCGCGACTACCCCAAGGCGCAGCAACTGGGGATCGGCCTCTGGCTGAAGGGGACGACCCCGAACTTCCACACCCAGACCGACATCGTCCCGTTCGCGGTGAACGTGCCGATCGCCTGCGCCGACACCCTGGTGATGCCGGGCGACATCATCGTCGCCGACGACGACGGCGTGGTCGTCGTCCCCGCCGCTCTGGGGCCGGACCTGCTGAAGCGCGCCCAGACCCACGCCGAGTGGGAGGACTTCTCCCGCCTGCGCCTCTCGCAGGGCGGCGACCTCCGCCGCTACTACCCACTCTCCCAAGAGGCGCGCGGCGAGTACGAGGAGTGGCGCAAGGAGAATCCGGTCAAGTAACCCGCTGGAAGCCGCAAGCTGCATCGTTCGCGCGCCGTGGCGCTCCCCCGCTTTGGGGGAGCGTCACGGTGGTTCTTCTATAACATAGGAGGAGAGTGATTTATCGACTGACCTAACGCTTCCAGTGGGCTGTGGTCATTCCATGTTCAACTTTCCGCAAAATTCATCAAGTGGCATAGAAGTACCGTTTGCAACACGCTTGTACATGGGAAACCTTAGTTGTAATATTGTTGCAGGCGCGGTTTAAAAATCTTCATCGGGAGGGGTTGAATGGTCAAACTGAGCTTCAATGAACGGTGGATACTCTCAAACCAATATCTAATTCTTGAAAAGCTCGATAAAGACAATGCTAATCACTATGCCCAAACTCGCGAAGCTTTGGATTCCGACTATGAAGAGCATTACGATTGGAATATCCCTTATATAGTTCGTGATAAGCAGGTGATGACTGAGGAAGAGTCTAAAGAGGTTATGGATATACTCGATATGTTCGGAGTGCTCCATCATGCCTACGATCAACTGAGCGATAAATCTGGTGTAGACGAAAATCGAATCCGCTTCCGTGGATTCGATGGAAATAACGAGACAAAGCAGCTCGGTTACACGCGCTACCTCCAGTCTATTGATCGATTCAGTGACCTGAAGAGTTTTGGGGATGGCCTGAACAGCCACATGCCCGTCTTTGACCGTTACAAGAACATGGCTAGTCGCTGGGAACAAAGCACTGATCAATACCATCCCACCGAAGAAGACTTGATTCGAATAGGTGAAGCAACAAATAAGGACTAGCTCACCATCCACTCATTCACCATCTGCTAGTTCGCGCTGTCACTTTATTAGATGACAGAGCAATGCTGTGTAGTTCGTATAACTACCCCTACAGCGACACTTCGAGCTCGTCGATGTGGAGTACTGCGGCGATGCGCTGCCAGCGGTCTTCATCACACCAGAGCCGGTAGCGCTTGTACGCGGTCTCCCATTTACCGCATTCCTTGGGCATGGCGCGCCAC
>CADCWN010000101.1 GCA_902806415.1 uncultured Thermomicrobiales bacterium
ATGGGGATCCCCACCGAGAAGATCGCGGTGACGGTCGAGGGGGACATGGACCTGCGGGGCACGCTGGGGCTGGCGCGGGATGTGCCGGTCGGCTTCTCGGCCATCCGCACCCACTTCGCCATCGACGCGCCGGGGGCGACCCCCGAGCAGCTCCGGGCGCTCCGGGAGAAGACGGAGCAGTACTGCGTCGTCCTCCAGACCCTGCGCCAGCCCGCGCCGATCGCGAGCACCTGGACGACGGGCGACGGGGCCGGCCTCGCCGGCGGCTAACCGGGCGCGGCCCGCCGCGCCTGGGTCAGGGCGATCCGGTAGAGGATGGCGTTGAGCTGCCGGTTGCCGCCGCGGTTGAGGCGGTGGCGCACGCGCTCCGCCGAGGACGCCTCCAGCGGCGCGACGCCGGCGTAGGCGGCCAGTTGCGCGTCATTGGCGAAGCGCCGCCCCGGGCCGAGGATCCCGGCGAGTGCCGCCGCGGTGAGCAGGTCGACGCCGCAGATGGCGGTGAGGGACGCGTAACGCGCGGCTTGAGCGCGGATTTGGGTGGCAAGTTCGCGGGACTGCTCGGCCAGGAGCTGGAGGCGCTGCGCCAGGCGGCGCACCGCGGCGGCGCGCTGCTGCTGGAGCGGGCGCGGGTCGGCGGCGTCATAGGCGGCCGGTGCCCGCAGGCCCCGCTGCGACTTCAGGCTCGGGATCGCACGGCGATAGTCGGGGTCGAGCTGGAGGAGGGGATACGTCAGGAATCAGACAAGGGCTGGTGCGGCAGGCTGTCCTCTGATAGCGTAGCGGCGTTGGTCGCGACGCGAAGGAGATGCTGGTGCCCTGTCCTCACTGTGCAGCGCCCGAGACGGCGGAGCAATCCCGCCGGACCGCGCTCGGCTATCGCACATTCCGCTGTGTCCGGTGCAGCCGTCTCTGCAATGAGCGCATCGGCACCCCCTACAACCATCTGCGAGTACCCGACCGATCTCGTCCTGCTCGTCGTCCTGTGGCGGCTGCGCTACAAGCTCAGCCTCAGGGACCTGGCGGAGATGTTCCTCGCGAGGGGCTTCGTCTTCAGCCACGAGGCCGTCCGGGAGTGGGAGGTGCGCTTCGCCCCGCTCGTGACCGCGCGCCTGCGGGCCAGACAACGCGGGCACGGCGGCGCGAAATGGCACGCGGACGAGACGTACCTGCGGATCGACGGCCGCTGGTGCTATCTCTACCGTGCGATCGACCGGGAGGGCAACCTCGTCGAAGCGCTGCTCAGCGAGAAACGCGACATGGCCGCGGCCCGGCGGTTCTTCGCCCAAGCGCTGGATGTCGTCGGCCGGGCACCAGAGCAGGTGACGACCGACGGGCACGATGCCTACCCGCGCGCCATCCGCGAGACGCTCGGCGACGGGGTGACGCACCGCACGAGCCGCTATAAGAACAATCGGATCGAGCAGGACCATCGCGGCGTGAAACAACGGTACTACCCCATGCGCGGGTTCCGGAGTTTCGCCTCCGCCGCTCGCTTCTGCACCGGCTTCGAGGAACAGCGCCAATACTTCCGAGCCCAAGTCCGCTCGGGCGAGCGCGTCTCGCTGGCGGAGCGCCGCTGCCGGTTCCGGGAGCGCTGGGCGGCCGCGATGGCCGAGATGGCCGCCGCCTGATGGCAGGGCGGGTCGGTTTCGCACCGCTCAGCACACTCTCTGGCCACTCTCGTCGTCCCAGTCCTGACGCATCCTGGCCGGGTCGCTCACCTGGCCGGGTTGCACGCCGCGGCCGAGGATCACTTTCTCGCGGCGATGGCGGCGGTGCGCGAGGGTAAGGCCCTGCCGCTCCTGCTGGATATCCTGGCCGAGTTTGCGACCCTGCGAATCGAGACGGGGGATCGCGATCAGGCTCTCGCACTGCTCCCCGTAGCGCTCCATCATCCGGCGACGACTCGCCAAAGGAGCGACAACGGCGAGATGCTGCTCGCTCGCTGGAGCTTGCCCACGCTGCTACCCCATCGTCCCCCCAAAGAGCCCTTGTCGCTGGAAGCCGTGGAAGAAGTGGTGGATGCGCTCTTGCAGGACGGGGGCTGGCCCGGATCGGGAGATCGCTGAGCGGCTTACACCGTCGCTCGCTCCCCCCGGCGGAAGACCAACTGTCGGCCTGGCTGAGCCCTGCTCCGCGCCTTGGCATCCCACTCGACGCTACCCAGCCGATCGCGTCTAAACCTCCCGCTGTGGTTGCGGAGGCGCGGCGCGATACCCTGCGGCCCGATCGGCGCGCTGCAGGGCACCAGATGAGAAATACGCAACGTTCCCGGTTGGGCAAATACCCCACCTTCCGTGTCGCTTGATGCCCCGTGAACGAGAAGGCAATTGTGCCGGAGCCCCTTGACTTCTCTTCTGCTCAGCGGTACTGTGTATATCAGAGCGAAACTTAACTTATTACAGTCAAACAAAAGCGACCTGGGCGAAGGGAAGGATGGCCTTACAGGCTGAACAGTCGCGCTATCACGTCGACGTGGTCGCGGAAGCGATGCGCCTCGTGCAGGCCTTCGCCGCGCCACCGTACCGGTTCACCCTCACGGAGTTGAGCGTGCTGACGGGGCTGTCAAAGAACAAGACCTTCCGTCTGTTGCACACCCTTGTGCAGACCGGCATGGTGCGCCAGGAAGCGGACACCAAGCGCTACACGCTCGGCCTGCCGGTGCTACGCCTCGCGAGCGCTTTGCAGGCGAGCGACGAGTTGCTACTTGCCGCGCGCGACACCCTCGACTGGGTGCAAGACACCGCCAATGAGCGGGTCAACCTGGGCACTTTCGACGGCGAGGACTATGCGCTCTGCGTCGACACGCGGGAGTCGTCCCGGCGGATCCAGATTAGCGCGCGCATCGGGGCGCGCTTCCCGCTCCACGCCGGGGCGATCCCGAAGGTTCTGCTGGCCTTCTCCGACGAGGTGACGCTCGAGTCCTATCTGGAGCGGCATCCCACGCTGCAGGTCTTCACCTCGCACACGGTCCGCTCGGCCGAGGGGCTGCGAGAAGAATTGCGGGCGATCCGCCGGGCGGGGGTGTCGGTAAGCGACGGGGACATGGATGACGGTGTCTGTGCGATTGCCGCCCCAATCTTTGATCGCCAGGGCAAGATCGTCGCCGGGATCAGCATCGCCGTCACGGCAGCACGGTTCGCCCTCGATGACCGCGAGCGACTGCAGGAAGTGGTGATCGAAGCCGGCGAGCGCATCTCGCGCATCCTTGGCTTTGTCGCGATGCCGGGGCGACGGGGCGTAACTTGACGTAAAGTCCGCGGTCTGGCCCTTTCCGGTCGGCTTCTATCGTCGCCGGGTGGCGCGGTGTCGAGCTAGTTACGAGACACGCGAGGTGGGCGGTTCGAGCGTGCCAAGGCACGCCGTGCAAGGGGTGAGATGGGGTCCGAATGGGTGCCAGCCGTATAGTCGCCGCCGCCATCGCCACCAACGCCGTCGATCACGGTCGCGCTTTCCCGACGCGCTACGGCGGGGGGATGGCGGTGCGCCCGCACGCCTATGTCCGCCTGATCGACGAGGACGGGCGCGGCGGCGACGGCGAGGCGAGCCCCTTGCCGCACTTCACCGGCGAGACGGTGGCAGCGGTCGTTGCCACGCTGGAGACGTTGCTCCCCCTGGCGATCGGCTGCGAGGTCCTGGCGCTCGGCGAACTCGCGGAGCGGCTGGCCCGCCATCCGAATAGCTACGCCGCGAAGTGCGCGATCGAGATGGCGGCGCACGACCTCGCCGCGCGTAACCTCGGGATACCGCTCGCGGCGCTCCTCGGCGGGGCGGGCGGTCAGACGGTCCGCGATACCGGCCTGATCGGGATCGTCGCCGACGATGAGGCGGCGGCGTTGGCGGCGGAGTATCTGGCCGGGGGCACCGGCACCTTCAAGATGAAAGTCGGGCGCGACCCGGTGGCCGACGTGCGCCGGGTCACCGCCGTCCGCGCGGCGGTCGGGCCGGCGGTGGCGATCCGCCTCGACGCCAATGCGGGGCTGCCGCTCGCCGATATCGCGGCGATCTTGCGCGGTCTGGAGCGCCGCGACGTGGCGATCGAGTTGTTCGAGCAGCCGGTACGCCCGGATGATCTGCGCGGCCTGCGCGCCGTGCGGGAGATGGGGGTCCGGGTCCTCGCCGATGAGAGCATCCACAGGCCCCTTGACGCGATCCGCGTCCTGGAGGCAGGGGCGTGCGACCTGATCGCGATCAAGCTGATCAAGTGCGGCGGCCTGCGCGGTGCCGCGACGATCGCGCGGATCGCCGCCGAATACGGTGTCGACTGCATCCTGATTAGCCCCTACGAGACGGCAGTCGGCATGGCGACGACCGCCCAGGCCGCGGCGGTGTTCGGCACGCGCGCCCACGCGCACGACATTATTCGCCGCCTCGCGCCCGGCGGCGGGGCCTGGGGGCACGAGATGGTCCCGGGGGGGCTGCGACTCGTCGACGCGCCGGGTCACGGCGCGGCCGTCGACGAGTCGGTCGATGCGCAACTGGCTGGCAGAGTCCGCGATCGACGTGCCGAAGGCGCGTCCTGAGGAGCCTGACGTAGTTACTGGGAGAGCACCATGACGACACATCGCCGACCGCGTCCCCGGCTTCCCACCGTGCCAGTTTCCGGTCCGCGCGAGGGCCAGGGCGGCGAAGCTCCGCTCCCAGATATCAGTGGTTGCTCCCAGTAGTGCAGGATGATAGGTGATAGGAGGATCAATGGATCGCGAGAGGCAGACACCCATGCTCACCCGTCGTCAAGTACTCCGCAGCCTGAGCGCCCTCGGTGCGCTCGGACTCGCCGCGTGCGGCGGTGCCGCGCCGACGCCGACGACCGGCTCGACCACCAGTAGCGGTGCCCCGACCCCGGTTGTCTTCGGGACGCAGCAGCCGACGGCGATTCCCCAGGTCCCCACGATCGCCGGCGCGGCGGGCACGCGCACCGTGGCCGCTGGCGGTGCGGCGACCGCGTCGCGCCCGGCCTCACCCGTGGCTTCCGCCCCGGCGTCGGCCGCCCCGGTGACCGGTCAGCGCGGCGGGAACGTGCGCTTCCCGGTTGGCTCCGATCCGGTCCCCAACCCGATCACCGTGGCGGGTGGCCTCGCCAGCATCTTCAGCAACAAACTCCTCTTCAACGGCCTAATCCGCTACAACAGCCGCACCCTCAATCCGGAAGGGGATCTCGCCGAGCGCTGGGACTTCTCCGCCGATGGCAAGGAACTGACCTTCAAGCTGCGCAGCGGCGTGAAGTGGCACGATGGCCAGCCTTTCACCGCCGAGGATGTCAAGTTTACCTTCGATACGATGCTCGATCCGAAGACCACCTTCCGCTTCCGCTCGAACATCCGCGGCGTCCAGGGCGCGACGGTCGTCGACCCGCTGACCGTGAAGCTGACGCTGGCAAGCCCGCTCCCGTCGCTGCCGATCCAGCTCGGCTACAACATCCACATGATCCCGAAGCATGTCCTGCAGGGGAAGGATATCAACGCCCCGGCCGACTTCCTCAAGAAGCCGATCGGGACCGGTCCGTTCAAGCTGGTGGAATACACCCCCGGCAGCACGATGACGGTCGAGCGGAATGAGGCCTTCCACTTCGGTGCCCCGCTCCTCGACCGGATCACCCTGCGCGTCATCCCCGACATCAACTCGCAGTTGGCGCAGTTGCGCTCGGGCGAGCTCGATTTCATGCTGATGGAGCCGGATCAGGCCGCGTCGGTCCAGGGCGTGAACACCATCGTCATCCAGAACGCCTCGCAGGTGAACTACTACTACATCGCCTACAACAACACGCGCCCGATCTTCTCCGACAAGCGAGTGCGGCAGGCGCTGACGTCGGCGATCAATCGCGAGGAGATCGTCAAGAACGTCCTCGGCGGCGCGGGCCAGATTGCCCACGGCCCGATTAATCCGCTCCTCGCCTGGGCCTACACCGACGATGTGCAGAAGTGGCCCTACAACGTCGAGGTGGCGAAGAAGCTGCTGGACGATGCGGGCTGGAAGGCCGGCCCCGATGGGGTCCGCGCGAAGGACGGCCAGCGCCTCTCCTTCGAGCTGATCGTGGACAAGGGCAACACCTCGCGCGAGTCGACCGCCGCGATCGCGCAGCAGTCATGGAAGGCGATCGGGGCCGACGTGCGGATCACCACGATGGAGTTCAACGCCTCGCTCGAACGGTTCCAGAAGGGCGACTACGATAGCATCGTCGAGTGGTACATCACCCCGCCGGACCCGGACGTCTCGGCCTGGTATACCACCGGTGGTACCTCGAACCAGTGGAAGTACTCCAACCCGCAGGTCGACACGATCCTTAATCAGGCCCGCTCCGAACTCGACCAGGCCAAGGCCGGCGCGCTCTACAAGGAGTTCCTCAAGATCGTCGCCGAGGATCAGCCGATCACCTTCACCTACTATCCGCAGGAGATCCGCGGCCTGTCGGCGAAGTTGCAGAACGTGCCGGCGGTCGGTATCCGCGACGCGATCGTCTACGCCTACCAGTGGTCGTTGAATCGGTAAGCTACGCGCTGGGGGCCGCCTCAGGCGGCCCCCGGCCAACCCGGAGGACCGATGGGCGCGTTCCTCATCCGCCGCCTGGTGCAATCGGTGGTGCTCCTGCTGATCGTCACCTTCCTGACATTCATCCTGATCCACCAGGCACCGGGCGGCCCGAGTATCCTACTCAGCCCCGATATCCCGCCCAACGAGGCGGAGCGGATTAGCGAGAGCCTGGGGTTGAACGACCCGATCCTGGTGCAGTATGTCCGCTGGCTCGGCGGTATGGCGCGGCTGAACTTCGGCAACTCCTACCAGCAGACGCGCCCGGTGACGACGGTCATCGCGCAGCGCCTGCCACCGACGCTGATCCTGGCCGGGGCCTCGCTCCTCGTCGCGCTGCTGGTCGCTATCCCCCTCGGGATCCTGGCGGCCGTGCGGCGCAACAGCGTGTTCGATCACGTCGCGACGATGCTCAGCCTCTTCGGCGTGGCGGTGCCGGTCTTCTGGTATGGCTTGATGCTCATTATTATCTGCGGCGTCTGGCTCCGCATCCTGCCCTCCGGTGGGCTGGCCGATGACCCGTCGCAATTCGATCTTGTCGACCGGGTGCGACACCTCATCCTGCCGACACTCGTCCTCGGGACGACCGCGATGGCGCAGTTCACTCGCTACATGCGCTCCGGCATGGTGGCGGTGTTGCAGGACGATTATGTGCGCACCGCGCGGGCGAAGGGGCTCGCCGAGCGGACGGTGCTGCTGCGCCACGCTTTCCGCAACGCCCTGATCCCGGTGATCACGATCGTCGGCGTCGTTATTCCGCGACTGATTGGCGGGGCCGCGATCACCGAGAAAGTCTTTTCATACCCCGGCATGGGGAGCCTGGCGGTCGACTCGGCGTTCCAGCGCGACTATCCGGTCGTGATGGGCGTCACTCTCCTCGTCGGCGTCGCGGTGATCGCCGGGAATCTGCTCACCGACCTGATGTACGGCTGGGTCGATCCCCGGATTCGCGTCGGCGAGGGTGCCCGGGGTTAGCGTGCGGGGCGTTCAGCCCCGGATACCGTCGAGCTACGTGACTACTACCAACGGGGAGATGCCATGGCCGCCGAATCGAAGCAGGTCGCCATCCCGGGCGTGATGGCCGGCAATGTACGCCAGACGCACCGGCGTAGCGAGTGGCGCGCCGGGCTGCGCGTCCTCCTGCGCAACAGGGTCGCGCTGGTGTCGGTCATTTTCTTGGTCCTCATCCACCTCGTCGCGGTCGCCGCGCCCCTGGTCGCGCCGGCCGACCCCGACTTTATCCAGATCGGCAAGCGTTTCCAGCGGCCGAACGCCGAGTTCCTCCTCGGGTCGGACGAGAACGGACGCGACGTCCTGACACGCCTCATTTATGGGTCGCGCGTGTCGCTCCTAGTCGGCAGCCTCTCGGTCCTCCTCTCGGTGACGATCGGCACGCTGGCGGGGGCGGTGGCGGGTTACCGCGGCGGTGTGATCGATAGCCTCATCATGCGCTTCACCGATGGGATGCTGACGATCCCGACCTTCTTCCTCGTCCTGATCATCGTCACCGTCTTCGGCTCATCGCTCCGCAACATCATCCTCGTGATCGCCCTCACGAGCTGGATGGTGATCGCCCGCGTGGTGCGCGGCGATGTCCTCCGCACCGTCAGCCAGGATTACATCACGGCGGCGCGGGCCCTCGGCGTGCCGCCGGCTCGCCTCGTCCTGCGCCACGTCCTCCCCGGCGCGGTGCCGAGCATCATCGTCTCGACGACGCTCGGCGTGGCGAACGCGATCCTCACCGAGTCGGCCCTCTCGTACCTCGGGCTTGGGGTTCAGCCGCCGACCTCGACCTGGGGCAACATGCTCAGCGGTGCGCAGAATTACCTCTTCCGGCGGCCCGAACTGGCGATTTATCCAGGTGTCCTGATCTTCCTGACTGTGCTCGCCTACAACTTCTTCGGCGATGGCCTGCACGACGCGATGGACCCGCGCTACCGGCACAAGGGCTGAGCGCCCGAAACGCAGTGCGGTGGCAGGGTGCGATGATCGAGTAAGGAGGCACACATGCGGCAGAATCCACAACCGGCGGTCCTCGGGGCGATCAGCATCGCCACGTCCGAGCGCGATAGCCTGATCGAGGGCCTGGCGGCGCATCTGCCGCCCCACGTTGCGATCCGGCCCTATGGGCTGCTCGACGGGATGGATGACGCGGCGGTCGCCGCGCTCGCCCCCGATCCGGGCGAGGTCGGCATCGTCTCGCATACCGCCAGCGGCCGCGAGGTCCTCGTCTCGCACAAGAAGATCCTCCCCGGCGTCTGCGACCTCGTCGCGCGGGCCGAGGATGACGGCGTCTTTGCCACGGTCGTCCTCTGCGGCGCGGGCTGGGCCGAGGTGCCCCGCCGTCGCCCGCTGGTCGATCCCGGCGCGGTCTTCCCGGCGATCGTGCGGGCCCTCGCCGGTTCGCAGCGCCTTGGGATCATCAAGCCGTCGGCCGGGCAGATCGAGAAAGAACGTGCTCGCTACGCGGCCTGGGGCCACGACGTCGTCGTGACGAGCGCCAGCCCCTTCGCGAGCGGTGCCGACGATTTCCGCGGTGCGGCGCGGCGGCTGCGCGACGGGGGGGCGCAGTTGATCTGGATGACCTGCGTCGGCTTCGAGGATGAGTGCCGCCAGGTCGTCGCGGAGGAGACCGGCGTGCCGGTCATCCTCGCTCGCCCGCTCCTCGGGCGCGTCCTCGCCGAGGTCATGGCGACCGCCGGCACGCCGGTGCCGTCCCTGGCGTAGGGCGGCACGGCGGTCACGTCTGTAGAGAGAAGGGACAACGATGACGACGAGTGGCACCGACCTCATCGGCGGGGTGCGGGCGGCGGTCGATCGCGAGCGATTGGCCGCGCACCTCGCCTATTTCGCTACGGTCGACCGCACCAGCGGGACGCCCGGCGAGCGCGAGGCGGTCGATTATCTGGTGCGGACGCTCGATGAATACGGCGTCGCGAACGAGGTGCGCGAGTTCTCGGGCTACCTGTCGTACCCGGGCCCGGCGACCCTGGAAATCCTCTCCCCGGAGCCCCTGAGTATCCCTTGCCGGACGCGGTCGTTCGGGCAGCCGACCCCGCCGGAGGGCATCGAACTTGACCTGACCTTTGTCGACGTGGCGCGGCAACTCGAGCAGGGCGCGATGATCTTCGGCCACCGCGCCAACGCCGCCGATTACGCCGGTCGCGACGTGCGCGGCGCGGCGGTCGTCACGCCCGATGGCGGGCCCGACGGCGTGCGCCGGGCCCAGGAGCGCGGGGCGGCGGCGCACATCCACCCCTGGACGAGCGATGAGCCGCACATCCACGAGATGATCGTCACGCCGATCTGGGGCACGCCGACGCCCGAATCGGCCGCCACCCTGCCGCAGATCCCGGCCCTCTCGGTCACGCAGGCCGATGGCCTGCGGCTCCGCGCCCTCTGCGAGGCCGGGCCGGTACGCGCCCGCCTCACCGCCGAGGTCGAGACCGGCTGGCGGCCGCAGCCCCTCACCCTCGCGACGATTCCTGGGAAGACCGAGCAGTTCCTCCTCGTCGGGGCGCACCTCGACTCCTGGTACGTCGGCGTCACCGACAACGCGACCGGCAACGCCGCCCTGCTGGAGATGGCCCGCGTCCTCTCCGCGCGTCGCGACCAGTTGGAGCGCGGCGTCGTCTTCGCGTGGTGGCCGGGGCACTCGACCGGGCGCTACGCCGGCAGCACCTGGTACGCCGATACGAACTTCGAGGAGTTGCGCGCCCACTGCATCGGCTACCTCAACATCGACTCCCCCGGTATCCGCGACGCCGCCATCTGGGATTGCCGCTACACGATGGGCGAGGCCGAGGGTTTCATGGAGGCGCTGGTGCGCGAGGTCAGCGGGCAGGCCGCGAACCCGCGCCGCCCGCTGAAGGCCGGCGACCAGTCGTTCTGGGGCCTCGGCCTCACGTCGCTCGGTGCGTTCCGCATGTTGCCGGTCGATCACCCGGATCGCAAAGCGGTCGGCGGCAGCGGCGGCGGGTGGTGGTGGCACACGCCCGAGGATACCCTCGACAAGGCCGATGCCGAAGTACTGCGCGGCGACACCGAACTGTACGCGGCGATCGCCGCGCGCCTCGCGACCGACCCGGTGCTCCCCTACGAGTTCGTCACCGTCGGCCGCGACTTCGCGTCGCGCCTCGCTGCCCTAGCCGGGGAGGCCGGCGCGTACTTTGACTTCGGCCCGGCGCGGGCTGCCGCCGCCGATTTTGCCGCCGCCGCCGAGCGGCTTGAGGCGGCGCGGCAAGCGGTCCTCGCGGGCGGCGACGCTGGGCGCCAGGCCGCTCTCGACGCGGGTCTGCTGCGGGTCTGTCGCCTCCTCAACGCTGCGCTCTACACGATCAGCGGCGATTATGACCAGGATCCCGCCCTCCAGGTGCCTTTGCTGCCCGGCCTCAGCCGCGCGGCGAGTCTGCCGGGGCTCGACCGAGCGGGCGACGAGGCCCGGTTCCTGACGACACGGTTGCTCCGCGAGCGGAATCGGATCGTCGACGCGCTGCGCTCGGCGACCACCGAGGCCGAACGCCTGATTCACGAGGTAGGAGGAGAAGGATGAGCGGTGACCTGACCGCGATCGCGGGGTTGCCCGCGGTCGCCGCCGCCGAGCAAGCATTGCTCGCGGCGATCGATCCCGACCGGATGATGCGCGACGTGGAGTATCTGAGCACGCTCCAGCGCCACGCCGGGACGGCCGATGAGGCGGCGGCCTTCAAGCACATCGCCGAACAACTCCGCGCGGCAGGGATCGAGGAGGTGCGGGAGGAAACGCTCGATCTCTTCCTCTCCTTCCCGGTTTCCGGGACGCTGGAAGTCGCGGGGCTCGGCTCGGTGCGCGCCAAGACGCGCGCCTTCGCCGTCTCCACGGGGGGCGAGAAGATCAGCGGCGAACTCGTCTTCGTCCCGACGAAGGGCGGCACCGCGCTCTTCAGCGGCGACGGTTCGCGCGACTACGATGACATCGACGTGCGCGGGAAGATCGTGATCTCCGATCGCGGGCGGCCCGACACGATCCTGGCGGCGGGTCGGGCGGGCGCGCTCTGCCATATCCACTTCTGGGCCAGCGACGAGGACGCCATCCACGAGCAGATCACGACAACGATTTGGGGCACACCGACCCCCGACAGTATCGGCCGGCTGCCGACTATCCCCTCGCTCGGCGTGACGCGCAACGACGGGCTGCGGATCGTCGAACTGGTGCGGCAGGGCGGCGTGCAGGCCACCTTCAGCACCGTCGTCGAGACCGGCTGGCAGCAAGTGCCCCTCGTGACGGCGGACATCCCCGGCAGCGACTCGGACGACTTCGCCTTCCTCAATGGCCACGTCGATTCGTGGTACCACGGCACGACCGACAACGCCACCGGCAACGCCGCCTGCCTCGAACTGGCGCGGGTCGCCTGGGCAAACCGCCAGCACCTCAAGCGGGGCGTGCGGGTCGCCTGGTGGCCAGGCCACTCGCAGGGGCGGTATGCCGGGAGTGCCTGGTACGCCGACCACTGCTGGGAAGAGCTGCACGACCGCGCGATCATCAACATCAACATCGACTCCCCCGGGGCGAAGGGCGCGATCCGGTACGATCAGGTGACGATGTCGGCCGAGACCGAAGAGCTCGGTACCGCCGTCATCAAGGATCTCACCGGGCAGCACGCCGAGGCCGAGCGCCCGACGCGCGCGGGCGATCAGTCGTTCTGGGGCCACGGGATCCCCTCGCTCTACATGCTCCTTTCTCATCTTCCGAAAGAGCAATGGGCGGCCGTCGGCGGCTGCGGCATGAACTGGTGGTGGCATACCGAGGCCGACACGGTCGAGACGGCCGACCGCGAGATCCTGGCGCTCGACACGAAGATTTACGCCGCCACGGTGGCGCGCCTCTGCGCCGGCCCGGTCCTCCCCTTCCGGCAGGCGGAGGCGGCGCGCGAGATCGCCGCGCTGCTGGCCAACTACGAGGCGCAGGGTCAGGGGCGGTTCGACCTCTCCGCCCCGCGCGCTCGCGCCGAGGAGGCGATTCGGGCCGCCGAGGCGCTCGACGCCCGCGTCGGTGCCGCGATCGGTAAAGATCTCGACCCGGCCAGCGAGGAAGCCCGCGCGATCGTCGCCGCCCAGAAAGCTGTCTCGCGCGCCCTCGTGCCGCTGCGCTACACCGCCGGCAACAACTTCGATCACGACGCGGCGATGCCGGCACCGGCCGTGCAGCAATTGCGCGAGATTCCCCTGCTCGCCACGCTCGATCCCGGCAGCGATGAGGCGCGTTTCCTGCACAACGCGCTGGTGCGACGTCGCAACGCGGTGATGCAGGCGTTGCGCGCGGCGAGCGCCGCGGCGACTGTCGACGCCTGAGGCACGGCACGCCCGCGCCATCCGGCCGAGGCATCGCGGTCGTCGCCCGATGAGGATGAAGGAGAATCGTCCATGACCGCCACCACGAATCCCGCCGTCGCCTGGCGCGGCGGCGAGGCCGAAGCCCACTTCCTGGAGACGCTCAACACCGATGCGGCCTGGGAACTCGTCAACGACTTCACCAATTACGTTCGCGAGTCCGGAACGGAAGATGAGGCAAAGGCGGTCGCGGCGATCACGCGACGCCTCGAGGACTGGGGCGTCGACTATACCGTCCATCACCCGCGTTGCTACATTAGCCTGCCGCGCGGCGCGACGGTGACGGTGACGCTCACTGACGGTGCTAGCCAGGAGTTCTCGGGGACGACCCCTGGATTCGCGATCCCCACCGGCGCGGCGGGGATCACCGCCGACACGCTCGTCCTGGGGGCATTGCACTCCAGCAGCAGCGGCGCGCTCTTCGCTGGTCTCGCCGGGGTGACGGAAGGGCTCGACCTCGCCGGGAAGATCGCTATCCTCGAGAGCCTACCGATGCCCGCGCGGGTGGGCGACCTGAGCAAGGCGGGTGTCGCCGCCGCCGTCTTCATCAGCCCGGGCAACCGCGTCCACGAAGGGATCTGCACCCCGATCTGGGGTTCGCCCGACCTCGACACGATCGAACACCTCCCGACTCTCAGTGTCGCCGAGATCAATCGGCCCGACGGCACGTGGCTGAAGGAGCAGGTCGCGGCCGGCAATGTGCAGAGCGTGACGGTGCGCACCAACCTCGACACCGGCTGGCGCGAGATCCCTGTCACGGTCGCCGAGATTCGCGGCACCACCAATCCGGAGGAGTTCGTCCTCGTCCACGGGCACCTCGATTCCTGGGGCGAGGGGATCGGCGACAACGCCGTTGGCGATGCCACGCTGCTGGAGTTGGCGCGCGCCCTCCAGGCCAACCGCGACCATCTCGCGCGCAGCGTGCGGATCGCCTGGTGGAGCGGCCACTCGCACGGGCGCTACGCCGGGAGCACCTGGTACGCCGACCAGTTCGCGCTCGATCTGCTGGAGAACTGTGTCGCGCAGGTAAACTGCGACTCCCCGGGATGCCGGTGGGCGACCGAATATCGCGATCTCTCGGTCAACCCGGAACTCTCCGCCTTCACCCAGGCCGTCATTCGCGATCTCACCGGGCAGGAGGCGCAGACGGAGCGCCCGTTACGCGCCGGGGACTATAGCTTCAACAACCTTGGTATCTCCGGGACCCTGATGCTCTCCTCGACGATGCCGGAGGAGGTGGCGCAAGCCAACGGGTACTACGCCGTGGGCGGCTGCGGTGGCAACATCGCCTGGCACACGGTGGGCGATACGATCGAGATTGCCGACCGCAACAACCTTGGTCGCGATATCTCGGTCTATGGCGGGGTCGTCTGGCGCCTCGCCAACACTCCCGTCCTGCCGCTCGACCTCGCCGCTGCCGGGGCCGATCTGCGCGACAGTCTCGGGCGCTATGCCGGCCAGACCGGCGAGCGGTTCGACCTCGGCGCGGCGATGGCCGCCGCCGATCGCTTGATCGAAGTCGGCGGGCAGGTAGGGAGTGCGGCGGTCGAGGGTGACGCCAGCACCCCGGCGAACCGCAAGCGCAACCGCGCGCTCCTGCGTGCCGGGCGCTTGCTCACCGAACTCAATTTCTCGCAGCGTGGCACCTTCCGCCAGGACGCGGCGCTCGACGTGCCGCCGATCCCTGATCTCGCCGCCGCCACGCGCGCCCTCGCCGCCGCCGCGCCCGGCAGCGATGCCGAGGGTGTGGCATTGGTGTCGCTGGTCCGCGCGCGCAACCGGACGATTTGGGCGCTGCGCGAGGCGGCCCGCGAGCTCCAGGTTATAGCGGAGTAGCACCCTCCTTGATGGGGAGCCGAATCGCTAGGAAGTGTCAGAACTCGGACGACGCGAGATTGGGCTTAGGTCGGTTTCATGGACAGATCGATTCTAAGCCGGTTGCGCCTCCGCCGCAAGCGCCAGCTCGAAGGCCACCGGACTCTGATAGTCGAGGGCCGAGTGTGACCGCTGCCGATTGTAGAAGACCTCCACCCACTCGAAGATCGCCTGTCGCGCGCCGCGCCGGGTTGGCCAGGGCCGAGCGTCGATGAGTTCGGCCTTCAGGGTGGCGAAGAAGCTCTCGGCCATCGCGTTGTCGTAGCAGTCGCCGGCGCGGCTCATCGAGGCGGTGATGCCGTGGCTCGCGAGGCGCGCCTGGTAGGCGTGAGCGGTGTACTGGCACCCGCGATCGGTGTGGTGGACGAGTCCGGCGGCAGGCCGGCGGGCTTGGAGCGCCATGGTGAGCGCCTCCGCGGCCAGCTCGGTGCGGAGGTGGTCGGCCATCGCCCAGCCGACCACCCGGCGGGAGCAGGCATCGAGGAGCACGGCCACATAGAGCCACCCTTCCCATGTCGGGACGTAGGTAATGTCGCCCAGCCAGAGGCGATTGGCGACGGGGGCGGCGAAAGCGCCCGCGACGAGGTTGGGCGCTGGCACCCGCCCCGGATCGGCAGCGGTCGTGCGGGCTCGCCGACAGCGGCGGCAGCCGGCGAGCCCGGCTGCGCGCATCAGCCGCGCGACCCGGCGCGAGCCGCAGCGGACGCCGCCCGCGCGCAACGCGGCGTGGACCCGTGGCGCGCCGTAGGTGTGCCGGCTGCGCTCGTGGATCAGCGTAATCTGGTCAGACAGCGCCTTGTCGGCGGTAGCACGCGCCGAGAC
>CADCWN010000102.1 GCA_902806415.1 uncultured Thermomicrobiales bacterium
ATAATGCCGCGCCCTACACGATCCTGCTCGGGCAGCTAGGGCGGCAGGTCTACGAGGCCCGCTACGACGCGAAGTAAGGGGCTTGCCCCATCGCCACTCGGGGGTCGCCGCCAACGCTGGCAGGCGGTTGAAACCGCCCCTGCGGGCGCTCACGGACCCCGAAACCCGCCGTCGCGGGTTAGACGGAATCCGCCTGTATCGTTACGTTACGCATCTGCCCGTTCACTCGTGCGGAGCAGCGGCACAACGCAAGCAATCAACAAGATTCCGTATTAGACGGCGATGCGGGGCGGTGCCTCTTGCCTCTAACATCGCGTCATGAACGGGTCTAACCGGCGTAGGCCGGTTTCGTGGCGCGCACGCCCCCAGGCGCGGTTTCAACCGCCCGCTGCTTTGCCCATCGAGCCACGGTGCTATCTAAGGGCGCTGGTATACTTCCTTTAGAAATCAGAGTGGGCGCGTGGCCGGGTCCGGCCAGTAGGGTGGCATGGGGCTATTCCTCGATAACGCGAATATCGTGACGGCGTTCCTGGCGGGACTGCTCTCCTTCTTCTCGCCTTGCACCCTCCCGCTGGTGCCGCTCTTCCTCGGCCATCTCGCCGGGCTGAGTGGCGACGAACTCGCGGCGGCGGGGGCGAGGGGGCGCGTGATTCTCCTGCGAAACGCGGCGGCGTTCGTGCTGGGCTTCTCGCTCGTCTTCGTCGTCGTCTTCGGGTTGCCCGCCGGGATCCTGGCCGGGGCGCTGCACGACTACCGGGCGATCCTGATGCGCGTCGGTGGCGTTTTCCTGGTCGTGCTCGGGCTGAATTATCTGGGCGTGATTCGAATCGCGCCGCTGCTGCGCGAATGGCGCCCGCACTATCGCCCGACCCGGCGCGATCACTGGCCGACGTCCGTGCTCGTCGGGGCGACCTTCGCGCTCGGCTGGACCCCCTGCATCGGCGCGATCCTCGGCGCGATCACGACGATGGCCCTGATCGGGCAGGACTCGGGCGGGGCGGTCGTCTTGCTGGTCGCCTACTCACTCGGCCTGGGGGTGCCGTTCATGGCCGTCGCGGCGGGGTTCGGGCGGGTGATGCCCCTGCTGCGCCGCGCGACGCCGTATCTGCCGGTGTTCAATCGCCTCTCCGGTGTCCTGATTGTCGCGGTTGGCCTGTTCATGCTCGTCGGTGCTTACCAGAGCTTCTTCGTCGATCTCATCCGCATCTCCGGCTGGCGCCCGCCGCTGTAATCGCGCCCGGACCGGGAACCAAATCCACCCCTCGCGAGTACAACGTAATGAGGGTAGCGCGCCGCGATCCTGTGCCTCGTGCGGCTGGCTCCTCCTTGATGTCCACCGGCGTGCGGACTGCTATACTTGTGGTGCGCGTGCTCACTTTGTGTCGGGTGCCGCGAGGGGGTACCTGGCACGGACAGTCGAGGAGGCACGACCAACCCTTCGCGCACCTGTGGTTCTCAACGGCGTTTGCGTGAACAACGCGGGCGTCGCTTGCGCGCATCTACCATGCGCTTGGCGGCACGATACACGTCGCCATTCGCCGACCCGTCGCGGCGTCGGCCTGGCTACCTGCGGCGACCTCGCCGCGCGGGGAGAGGAGAAAAAGGGCCGATGTCGCTCGCCCAGACCATTGCCGACCGGGTGACGAGAAACGTCGAGACGGTCATCGTCGGGAAGCACCGCGAGGTGCAGCTCGTCCTCGTCGCCCTCTTTTGTAAGGGCCATGTCCTGCTCGAAGATGTGCCGGGGGTCGGCAAGACCGTCCTGGCCAAGACGATCTCGCGCAGTATCGGCTGTACCTTCCGCCGTATCCAATTCACGCCGGACTTGCTCCCCTCGGACGTGACCGGTGTCAGCGTCTTTAATCAGGGGAGCAGCCAGTTCGAGTATCGCCCCGGCCCGGTGATGGCCCAGATCGTCCTCGCGGACGAGATCAATCGCGCCACGCCGAAGACGCAGTCGTCGCTGCTGGAAGCGATGGAAGAGGCGCAGGTGACGGTCGATGGTGTCACCCGCCCTCTGCCCAACCCGTTCGTCGTGCTGGCGACCGAGAACCCGATCGAATACGAGGGTACCTTCCCGCTGCCGGAGGCGCAACTTGATCGCTTCCTCATCCGCCTCTCCCTCGGCTATCCGGGGCGGGACAACGAGATCGCCATCCTGGAACGGCAGCGCCAGGCGCACCCGCTCGACGCCCTGGAGCAGGTCGTCACGGTGGAGGATCTGGTCGCGGCGCAAGCGGCGATCAAGGAGATCCACGTCGAGCGGCTCATCCTGGAATATATCGTCTCGCTCGTCGAGGCGAGTCGCAGCCATGACGATGTCTACCTGGGGGCCAGCCCGCGCGGCTCGTTGGCCCTCTACAACACCGCGCGCGCGTGGGCGGCCGTGCAGGGGCGCGACTACGTCATCCCCGACGATGTGAAAGATATGGCCGAGCCGAGCCTGTCCCATCGCCTGATCATGAGCCCGGCGGCGCGGATGAAGAACGTCGATAGTCGCCTGGTGGTGCGCGAACTGCTCAACAGCACGCCGGTGCCGGGGGCCAGGGCGGCCGCTGCGGGCGGGTCGCTCGGCGGCGGTATTCTGCGCGGGCGGCGGGCCGAGTCGTGAATGGTGACCCGACGGCGCGGTATAACTGGTTGAAGGTCGCGTCGTTCGCGGTCATCATCCTGGTGCTCGCGCAGATCAACAACTGGCGGCTGCTCGACAAACTTTTCCTGACCCTGGTCGCGCTGCTGGCGATCTCCTGGCTCTGGAGCTGGTCGAGCCTGCGCGGTTTGCGAATCGAGCGCGAGAGCGGGTCCGACCGGGCGCAGGTCGGGCAGGAGATCACCGAGCGGCTGCGGATCGAGAACCTGACCCCCTGGGGCAAGCTCTGGGTCGAGGTGCGCGATCATTCTTCACTCCCCGGCCATAACGCTTCGCAGGTCGTCAGCCTCCTGCCGCGCGGTGGTGCCCGCTGGCATGTCCGCTCGCTCTGCATCCGGCGCGGGCGCTTCCTGATGGGGCCGCTGACGCTCAACGGCGGCGATCCGTTCGGCCTCTTCCCGACCCGCAAGCTCCTCCCGCAGACCCACGAACTGATCGTCTACCCGGCGACGGTCGATGTGTCGTCGTTCGTCCTGCCAGTCGGCGAGTTGCCCGGCGGGAGCACGACCCAGGGCCGGACGCCGCAGATCACCCCGAACGCGGTCGGCGTGCGCGAATATCTGCCGGGCGACTCGTTCAACCGGATCAGTTGGGGCTCGACCGCGCGCACCGGCCAGTTGATGGTCAAAGAGTTCGAGCTCGATCCGACCGCCGACGTGTGGATGGTCCTCGATATGGACGGGCGCACCCACGCTCAGGGTGCCGTGCAGGGCGTCGATGGCGAGGCTGATGATCCGCTCGCGCGCCTGCTCCTCAACTCGACCGAGGAGTATGGGGTGACGATTACCGCGTCGCTGGCGCGGCACTTCCTGAATCAGAACCGCACGGTCGGGCTGATGGCGGCCGGCCAGCATCGCGAGATCATCCCCACCGATCGGGGCGCGCGGCAACTGATGAAGATCCTCGAAGCGCTGGCCGTTATCCGCGCCGAGGGTCGGCAGCCGCTCCCGGAGTTGCTGGTCGCCGAGGCGGGACGCTTCGGTCGGCATAGCACCCTGATCGTCATCACCGCCTCGACCGACGAGCGGATCGCGCGGGCGCTGATGGGGTTGGTGGCGCGCGGGGTCAAGGTGGTGACGATCATTATCGAGCCGAGCACCTTCGGCGCGACTGAGAGCGCGATCCTGCTGGTCAGCGCCCTGGCGGCGATCGCCGTGCCGACGTATCTGGTCAAGTGCGGCGAGGACATCGGTCGCGCGTTGACAGGGTTTTCCGGCCCGGCGCGCCGGGCCAAAGTGTAGAAAAGCACCCTGAAGGGTATAAATACGAACTACGAAGTACGAAGTACGCAGCGTACCGCCGAGGTCGTAAGCCGTGCTTTGGGGGATCATGGTCACACGATTTGCCGCGCTGCTGTTCGGACTCCTGGGGGCGATAGCGGGCCTCGCACTGGTCGGCGTCGGCTTGATCGGCGCGATCGGCGGGTCCCGATCGTCGGAGCAGTTTATCGGGAGCGCGTCGGCGTTCCCGTTTGGGGTGCTGTTGCTGGAGTTGGGCCTCGCCTCGGCCTGGTTCGCCTGGCTGCGGTCGCGCGGGATGACCGCCCGTCCTCTCACCCTGCCGCCCTGGTGGGCCTGTGCCCTGGCGTTCCTGATCGCCGTCCTGGCCGCGTGGGGGGCGTTGCGCGCCGGGTGGTGGTGGGTGTTCCTGATCGCCGCGACGGTGGCGACATTCGCGCCGATCGCCGCCACCGGGCGGCTCGGCCTGCCGTGGGGCGAGGGCCGTCCCGGGTGGGGCCGGGTGCTGCCAGCCTTCGCCTGGGGGGCGCTGGTCGCGCCGCTCCTGGCGATCACCTTGCAACTGCTCGCGGCGCTCGGTGCCTTCGGTGCCGCCGCATTGGGGTTCTCGCTCGCCGGGCAACAGCATCTCCCACCCTTGCTCGCGATCGTGCGCCAGTTGCAAGGGCGCACGCTCACCGATGCGCAGACCGCCGCGCTGATCCAGATCGTGGTCGCGCAGCCGATTGTCCTCCTCCTCGGCGGCTTTGTCCTGGTCTTCGTCGGGCCGGTGACGGAGGAGTTGGGCAAGTTCGGCGCGGCGATGATCTTCGGTCGCACGCGCGCCGATCGCCCCGAGCGCGACTCGACCTTGACGATCTTCCTGATCGGGCTGGCCTCGGGGCTGGGTTTCGCCGCGACCGAGAATATCTTCTACGCCGCTCAGGCCGGGCCGACCGGCTGGACGGCACTGATCTTCACGCGCGCGGTGACGCCGATCATGCACGGGACGGCCACCGCCCTCTTCGCGCTCGGGTGGGCTTGGCAGCGGCGCGAGCCCCAGGGTTGGGGGCTGCTCAAGGGTGCGCTGATGGCGATCGGGCTGCACGGGGTGTGGAATTTCTGCGCCGGCCTGCTGATCGTCGCGAGCCTGTTCACCGGCGCGCGCGGCACCCCCGCAGGGCTGGCGGTGCTCCTGCTGCTCCTCGCCCTCGCGACGCTCGTCGCGCTGGCGATCGGCAGCTTGCTGGCCTTGCTGCGGCTGCGCCGGTCCCTCGCTATCGAGGCCAGGGAGGAGGCGACCGTTGGGGCCATCGCCGATCCTAACGTGCCGCGTCCCGCGCTGGTCTTGCCCGAGCCGATCCCGGTGACCGTGCTCCCACCCGGTGCCGGTATCCCCGGCCCTAATCGCTGATCTCTTCCCCTGGCTATCTACCGACTACCGACGACTGGCGACTGACGACTGGCGACTAAAAGGAAAGCACGCAGATGGCACGATTGAAATTACGCGAAGGCTGGCTCACCTTTCTCCTGCTCGGTGCCGTGGTGCTGACGGTGACGGGCGCGATCCAGCGAGCCGATTGGACCGACGATCTGTCGATCCTGACCCCGATCACCTTGGGAGGGCTCCTCCTGGGGCTGGCGCTTGCGAAGTTGCGGCGGCTGCCGTCGCTCCTCGCCCACCTGACCGCCATCGTGGTCGGCGGCGCGTTCATCATCGCGCGGATGCAAGCGATCCCGAATCTCTTGCCGCTGCCGCGCGAGCGTCAGAATTTCTCGGGTGCGGTCAGCTTCTTGTTGGAGCGGGGGCGGGCCTGGTACTCCGCCACCGGCACCGAGCAGTACACCGACGATTTTTACCTCTTCGTCTTCGGTATCGCGGCGCTGATGTGGCTCACCGCCTACCTCTGCGTCTGGATGGTCTTCCGGGCGCGCTGGATCTGGCCCGCACTGCTCCTGCCCGCGACGATCCTGCTGGTCAATCTCGGCTACGCGCCGGGGATCGTCTCGAACTATCTCGTCTTCTTCGTCATCTGCGGGCTGCTCCTCGTCGCCCGGTTTCATGTCGCCGAGCGCGAGGACGATTGGCGGCGCGGCGGCGTGGCCTTCCCCGACAGCCTCGGCTGGCGGGCGCTCTGGATCGGCGTCGTGGTCGTCGTCCTGACGGTCGGGTTCGGCTGGGGCGCGCCGTTCGCGGTCAGCGGTCGGCCGCTCGAAACGGCCTGGAGCCGGGTCAATGGCCCGTGGATTCGCCTGGAGTCGGCCTTTAATCAGCGCTTCGGGTCGCTGCGCGGCACGGGCGCGCGCGGCGTCGGCAACTTCGCCTCGTTCGGCGACCGCTTCCGCCTCGGCGGGCCGTTGAAGTTGAGCCAGAACCCGGTCCTCGTCCTGCAAGCCGATCAGCCCTACTATCTGAAGGCGCGCACCTATGACACCTTCGACGGGCAGGGGTGGAGCAGCAACGTCGATTCGACGTTCGTCAGTTCGAGCGAGGGACGCCAGTATGCACCGCAGATCGACCTGCCGGCGAATCAGCCCCTCTCGCTCCCCGATCTGCAAGGGAACGAGCAGCGCGACCTGACTATTCGGATGCTGGAGTCGAAAGGTAACAGCTTCTTCTCCTCCGATCAGTTCGTCGCCTCCAACCAGGGCACCTACGTGGTGATGTCCTGGACACAGTATCGCAACCAGATCATCGAGCTCGACAAGGTGCAGACGAGCGACCTCCCCCCCGACCTGCGGAATATCTTCACGCTGGCGAAGAGCGCGCCGGGTCCGCTCCGCAACACCGACGACCAGGGCAATATCGAGCGCATCTCGGTAGGCACGCCGACCACGCCCACCACGCAGCGTGGCACCGCCACCGTCGCCCCCCTCCCGACACCTGTCCCGATCCTCCCGACCCCCGCCCCCTACGAGCGCACGATTGAGCAGGAGCGCAGTTCTCTCGCCTCCCGGTTGATCAATGTGCGGATGGTAGTGAAGAACGGGGTGGCGACCCGCCTGATCGTCAATGGGCAATTGCCGAACTATGGCGACGTCGAGGCGGTCCAGCCGCAGGCCGCGATCGGGCGCGGCGCGACCTACACCACGAAGATCGGCACCACGACGGCGCTCGCGCCCGATCTGCGCGCGGCGGGCGGCAATTACCCGGAGTGGGTGATTAAGCGCTACCTCCAGTTGCCCGCCTCGACGACCGATCGCACACGGCAACTGGCGAAGGATCTGGAGAACGGCCAAAACCCGTACGATGCGGCGGTGACGATCCAGAACTGGCTCCACGACAACGTCACCTACAACGAAAATATCAACTTTCCGCCCGCCGACCGAGATCTCGTGGACTATGTCCTCTTCGACAAGCGCGAGGGGTACTGCGAGTATTACTCCTCCGCGATGGTGATCCTGCTCCGCTCGCTCGGGATCCCGGCGCGCGAGGCGGTCGGCTTCTTCAGCGGCGAGTTCGATCAGGACCAGGCCGGGTATCTCTATCGCGAGTCGAACGCGCACGCCTGGCCAGAAGCCTATTTCCCTGGCTATGGCTGGGTGAAGTTCGAGCCGACCAGTTCCCGCCCGGTCTTCGACCGTGAGCCTGCGCCGCCGCCGAGCGAGGATCCGAATGGCGGCGAGGCGGTCGCTGGTGGCTCGGGCGCGGTTGGCCCAGGGGGTGAGCTCCCGGAGGATGATCTCGGGGCGAATGGCCTGTTTCCGGGTGGTGCCGCCGTCCAGCCGCCGTCCCGCTTCTGGCAGCTGACGCGGATTGCGGTACCGACTGCGGCCTTGATCGCCGGCATCCTCGCGGTGCTCTGGCTGATCGGCCTGCGCGGCCTCTCGTCGAGCGGGCAGTTCTACGCCCGGATGACGCGGTCGAGCCGCCTCGCCGGGGTGCGACCGCCGCCGGGGACAACCCCCTACGAGTGGGCGCGCGTCGTCGGCGAGCGCGTGCCGGACGCGCGGCGCTCACTCGACCAGATCACCGATCTCTACGTGCGCGAGCGGTATGCCGGTCGGCGGGCGTCGCCGCAGGAATTGCGGCTGGTGCAGCGCGCCTGGCTCTCGTTCCGCGGTGCGTTGCTGCGCTCGCTGGTTTCGTTCCGTCGCCCGCGCCCAATTGAGGGCGGTGACTGAGGAAAGTGGCCCTCACCCCCGCCTCGCTACGCTCGGCACCCCCTCTCCCAATTCTAGGAGAGGGGAGGAACGGACGCTATGGGTGATCGCGAGACACCACGCGAAGATAGACGTCTTTACGCCCCCGCACCCAGCTCAGGGTGCGGGGGCGTTGTTTGTGTTGTCTGTCGCAACCCGATTGACGCAATGGCGGGGGTGCTATAGGGTGTGGCCTCAGACCGAACTTGTCATTCGTCACTCAGCATTCGTCGTTCATCATGGGGGTGGGCCGTGGGGCGGGTAATCGTCGTCGGGAGCGTCAATACCGATCTGGTGGCGCGGACGCGGCAATTGCCGCGTCCAGGTGAGACGATCCTGGGGACCGACTTCACGATCGTCGGGGGCGGCAAGGGGGCGAATGCGGCGGTCGCGGCGGCGCGACTCGGTGCCGCCGTCGCCTTCGTCGGCTGCGTGGGCGAGGACGATTTCGGGCGGGCGCGGCTGGCCGATCTGGAGCGCGAAGGGATCGACACATCGCTGGTGCGGCGCTCGGGCGCGGCATCGAGCGGCGTGGCGCTGATCCTGGTGGACGCGGCGGGCGAGAACAGTATCGTTGTGGTCTCCGGGACGAACGCGCTCGTCGAGTCGGAAGTCATCGCTGATCTCGCGTTCGCGCCGGGCGACGTGCTCCTGACGCAACTGGAACTGCCGCTGCCGACGGTCGCGGCGGCGCTGCGCCGGGCGCGCGAAGCCGGGGCGATGACGGTGCTGAACGCCGCCCCGTACGATGCCGCGATCCTCGACTCGCTCCCCTTTGTCGATCTCCTCGTCCTCAATGAGGTCGAGGGGGCCGATCTCCTGGGTTGGGAGCGCGTGACGACCGAGACCGCCCCCGAGGCGGTCGGTGCGATCCTGGCGCTTGGCGTCGGCGCGGTCGCACTGACCCTCGGGCCGCGCGGCGCGACCCTCGGGCGCGGCGACGAGCGGCGGCACCTGCCCGCCCCGACCGTCACCGTGGTCGATACCACCGCCGCCGGCGACGCCTTCACCGGCGCGCTCGCCGCCGGCCTCGCCGCCGGAGACGACCTCTTCATCGCCGCCGCGCGCGCCATCCGCGTCGGCAGCCTGACGGTCACAAAGGCGGGCGCGCAGCCGTCGCTGCCGTATTTGCGGGAGGTCGAGGACCGTAGTCGGTAGTCGGTAGTCGGTAGTCCGTAGTAACTGCTTGCCGAGGCACTGCCCTGACAGTAAGCGGTGGAGGAGCAGCGAGACTCTACGGACTACGGGCTGACTACTCCCCCGGATACGCCGCGACAAGCGGCGCGTCGTCGCGGACGGCGAGGGCGGCGACGACCTGCCCGGCGTACTTGGCGAGGCCGTTCGACCAGCCGATCAGCCAGCCGTCGGCGGGGGCGACGATGGCGCTATCGGGCAGCGGGCGACCCCAGAGATCGACCGACGTGGCGAGGGTCTGCCCGGCGGAGAAGGGCGCTCCCGGCTGCAATTCCTGCGTGACGATCCCGGCGACGCGGGCGCGGGCGGTATCATCGCGCTTCGTGGCGTAGCCAGGGTCCACGATCGGGCAGGCGGTGATCGGCGCGGGATCGCCGGGGAGCATCCCCGCCCAGCGGAGGGCGTTGTGGACCCCCGCGATCCCAGCTTCGACCGCGCCGGGATCGACCGCGCCGGTCATCCCCAACTCGACGGTGATCGCGGGGACGCCGAGGACATTGACGATCGAGCCGGTCACGGAGCGGTGCAGCACCTGGGTGACGTAACGCTCGGCGACCGCCTCGCGCACGACCGAGAGGCCGAACGCGCTCGCGAGACCGCTCAGGCGCTCCCCGAGCGCGACAGCGCGCGCGCGATCCCCTTCGCCGCGATAGAGGACCCGATCGACGATCGTGAACGGGAGCGTGCGGATCGCGGCGTTGTGCAAATCGATCACGAAATCGGCGCGGCGCGCGAACTGCGCGAAGACGCGCTCCACGATCTGCTCATAGGGGCTGGGCGGCGGCGCGTCGGCGGCGCGTTCCGGGTGTCGCGTCGGCCAGAGGCGATTCGGGTCGGTGTGGCTGTAGTAGGGGAGACGATCGGCCGTCCGCAGTCCCGCCGGATTGAGCGAGGGCAGGGCGATGATCGTGCCGCGCAACTGCGCGGCGAGGTCGGCGGTCAGTAGGCGGTGGATAACGGGCAACCCGGTCAGTTCGGCCCCGTGGATATTGGCCGTCAGCCAGAGGGTCGGGCCATCGGCGCGACCTTGCGCGATGATGACCGGCAGCCGCTCCTGCCCGCCGCTGGGGAGGTCGAGCACCGGGAGGTCGCCGTAGGTGATCTCGCCGGGGCGAGCGGTCGCCGAGCCGACGCCGAAAGCGGCTGGTGGGGTCGTGGTCACGGTCGCTCCTCTCTCTGCGCTGGCGGATACCGATGGATGCCAGCGATCGGGAGTATAGCGGAGGCGATGGAGGACTCGTCCTGGCAGCGCCAATGGGTGGCGTCTCTGACATCGGCGATGCCCTCGACCTTGTCATCTCCCGCCCACCGCCGAGGATGTTGAGGCGAATTGCATATGCCCACCCACGCCGGGGTTGCTATAGACGTTTGCAGACGGACGAGGCGGAGAGGGCGTATGCAATACGCCCTGCTGCCTCGCCCTGCTACAAGCGCCCACAGATAACCGAGGCCGGGCGCTCACAATAGAGCGCCCGGCCTCGCGTCATTGTCATCTTGGGGTGAGCGCGCCGCGCCCTAGTCCTCCATCGGGATGAGCTTGCCGGGGTTCATGATGCCGAGCGGGTCGAGGGCACGTTTGATCGCCTGCATCACCGACAGGGCGGCACCGTGCTCCTGCGCCATGTACTGTGGGCGCACGAAGCCGACGCCGTGCTCGCCGGTGACGGTGCCGCCCATCGCCAGCGCGAGTTCGTGGATCTCCTCAGACGCTTTCAGGACCCGATCGACCTCGTCGTCATTGCGCGGGTCGATCACGAATGCGGAGTGGACATTGCCGCTGCCGATGTGGCCGTAGGTGGTGCAGCCGACCCCCCATTTCTCGGCGATCAGCGCGATCTGCCCCAGGGTCTCCGGCATCCGCGAGATCGGCACCGCGATATCCTCGCCGGTCGCGACGCGCGTGGCGTGCGGCTTGACCGTGCCGGCCGCCGCGCCCATCACGCTGCGCGCCTGCCAGAGGGTGGCGACCCGCTGTGGATCGTCCGACCACTCGACGCGCGGGCTGAGCGTCGCGAGGATCTTGGCGACCGCCTGCGCCGTCTCGGCGACCCCGGCGGGCAACCCCTCGATCTCGATCAGCAGCATCGCGGCGGCGTCGGGCAGCGCGAGGTCGGGCCGGTACTTGTTGACCGCCTGGATCGCGGCGCGGTCCATCAGCTCCAGCGCGGAGGGGATGATCCCGCCCCGGAAGATCTGGCGGGTCGCCTCGCCGGCATCTTCGAGCCGGTCGAAGAAGGTGGTCACCACGCCGCGCGCCGGGGACCGCGGCAGGATCTTCATCCGCAGCTTAGTGATCACGCCCAGCGTCCCCTCCGAGCCGCAGAAGAGGCCGGTCAGGTTCATCCCCGACGCGCTCTGCAGCGCCTTCGAGTTGGCCGAGCCGGTCCAGATGATGTCGCCCGAGGCCAGGACGATTTCCAGCCCGAGGATATAGTGGAGGGTGCTGCCGTAGCGGACAGCCCGCATCCCGCAGGAGTTGTTCGCCACCATCCCGCCGACCGTCGCCATCTTCGTGGAGCCGGGATCGACCGGTAGGGAGAAGCCGAGCGGCAGGAGTTGCGCGTTGAGGGTGTCATGGATGATCCCCGGCTCGCAGAGGACTTGCAGATTGTCGAGATCGACTTCGAGCACCTTGTTCATCCGCCGCAGGTCGAGGGTGATCCCGCCCGCACGCGGCACCGAGCCGCCGGTCATCGCCGAGGCCCCGGCGCGCGGGATGATCGGCACCCGATACTTCGCCGCGACCTGCACGGCGAAGACGACATCCTCGGTGGTGTCCGGCTGCACGACGACATCCGGCATCCCCGGGCGCAGGGCCGAGGAGAACGAGGCGTCGTAGGAGTAGGCGATCAGGTCCCATTCTGCGGTGAGGATGCGGTCGGGGCCGAAGCGATCCTGCAATTCTTGCAACGCGGCCGGCGGGAACGGCTTGCGCTCCGGCCCCGGTGCCGAGCCGGTCTCCTCGATCCGTCGTTCGGTCTGCGTCATCGTTGCCCCCTCCGCGTAACCTTTACCCACCGCTACCCCTGAATTATGGCGCGCGACCGGGGGCTTGTCCAACGGGGTCACGCCGCTACTGCACGGCGATCACATCCTGCGCCCGGACCCAACCGATCATCCCATTGGCGACCCTGAATTGCCGCCAGAGGACACCCTCTGTCGTCTGCGCGTTGCCGGTCGCGGCCAGCGGGGTGCCGGGCTGGAGCGCGCCCTGCGCGGCGTAAGTCGTGCCGGGTCCGGCGCGGAAGTTGACCGGCAACTCGGTGTTGACGCGGTCGGTAGCG
>CADCWN010000103.1 GCA_902806415.1 uncultured Thermomicrobiales bacterium
CCGCGCGGCAAGACCCGCCGCGCGCTCGCGGGGCAGATCACCCCGGACGACGCCCTGCCGGACGACGAGTTCGCGCGCTACGCCGCCCTGATCGACCGGATCGGCGCGGTCGCGCTGGAGGAGGGGGTGCGCGCCTGCTTCCACAACCACGTCGGCACGATCGTCGAGACGCGCGCGGAGCTCGATCGCCTGCTGGCGCTGACCGATCCGTCGCGCGTCTTCGTCGGCCCGGACACCGGCCACCTCGCCTGGGCGGGCGACGACCCGGTCGCCTTCTGCCGCGACCACGCCAGCCGGATCAAGACGGCCCACCTCAAAGATTGCCACGCGGCAACCATCGCGCGCGGGCGCGAGGCGAGCTGGCCCTACGCCGAGTTCGTCGAGCACGGCATCTTCGCCGAGCTCGGCGAGGGCTGCGTCGATTTCCCGGCGATCCTGCAAATCCTGCGCGACGCCGACTTCTCCGGCTGGCTGATCGCCGAGACCGATCGGACCATGCGCCCGACCGCGCGCGAGAGCGCGACGGTCAGCCTCGCCTATCTGCGCGGTTTGGGGCTGTAACTCGGGAGGCTGTAGCGCGGGATTGGGGAAGGGGGGGCGAGGCGATGAGCGAGCTGCGCGTCGGGATCATCGGCTGCGGGCGCCCGCGCCAGACGGCGGGCGCGACCGGTTTCGGGATGGCGCACTGGCACGCGCGCGGCTATGCGGAGTCGCCCGGCTGCGCGATCGTCGCCCTCGCCGATATCAGCGAGGAGAACGCCCGCGCCTTTGGGCGGGAACACGGGGGCGAGCGGGTCTACACCGACTACCGCGAGATGCTGGCGACCGAGCGGCTCGACATCGTCAGCATCTGCACCTGGCCCCAATTGCACGCCGAGATGACGATCGCGGCGGCGACGGCGGGCGTGCGCGCGATCCACTGCGAGAAGCCGATGGCCCCGACCTGGGGCGAGGCGCGACGGATGGTCGCGGCCTGCGAGGAGCGGGGCGCGCAACTGACCTTCAACCATCAGCGACGGTTCGCCGCGCCGTTCCGCCGCGCGCGGGAACTCCTGCGCGCGGGCGCGATCGGCCCCTTGCAGCGGCTGGAGCTGCGCTGCATCGACCTCTTCGACTGGGGGACGCACTGGTTCGATATCTGCCACTTCTACAACGATGAGACGCCCGCCGAGTGGGTCCTGGGCCAGGTCGATCTCCGCGCCGGGCGGACGGTCTTCGGCATCCCGCTCGAAGGCCAGGGGCTGAGCCAGATCAAGTTCGCCAACGGCGTGTATGCCCTCCTCGTCACCGGGCCGGATCACGGCCTGGCGGCGCAGAACCGCCTGATCGGTGCCGAGGGGATCATCGAGGTCGCGGTGCAGGATGGCCCGACCCTGCGCCTCTGGAATCGGGAGGGGTCCGGCTGGCAGGCAATCGATCTGCCGGAGGGTCGCTCGGACCTGGAAGTGGTGGCCGACGGCGTGCGCGATCTCGTCGCGGCCCTGCGGGCCGGGCGGGAGCCGGAATTGTCCGGGCGGCGGGCGCTGCGGGCCACCGAGTTGAGCTTCGCCACCTACGAGTCGAGCCGCCGTCGCGGGCGCGTCGATCTGCCGCTGACGATCGACGACTCGCCGCTCGCCGCGCTCCAGGCGCTGTCGGCGGGGGCGTAGCGGCCAGAGCCATCAGCGGGAGGGTCCGATGCGGGCGATCTTCGTCATCCTCGACACGCTGCGCCGCGACTATCTCGAACCGTACGGCAGCGACTGGGTCCACACGCCGAACATCGCCCGCCTCGCCGCGCGGTCGGTCGTCTGCGACAACCACTGGGTCGGCTCGCTGCCGTGCATGCCCGCGCGCCGCGAGTTCATGACCGGGCGGCACAATTTCCTGGAGCGCGGCTGGGGGCCGCTGGAGCCGTTCGACGACGTGCTGCCCGCCCAGTTGCGACGAACAAGCCCGAAGCCGGTCTTCTCCCACCTGATCACCGACCACTACCACTACTTCTACCTCGGCGGCGAGGGCCACAACAGCTCCTTCGATAGCTGGCAGTTCGAGCGCGGGCAGGAGAGCGATCTCTGGATCAGCCGCGTCGATCTCCCCGCCCTCCCCGAGACGCTGAATCGCCAGGGGCACCGCCAGCAGAACGCGCTCAACCGCCTCGCCCAGCGCGAGGAGCGCGAGTTTTCCGGCCCGCGCTGCGTCGAGCACGCGATCCGCTGGCTCGACGACAACCGCGCCAGCGACGACTGGTTCCTCCAACTGGAGCTCTTCGACCCGCACGAGCCGTTCTACGCCGTGCCGGAATACCTCGCGCTCTACGGCGACACCTGGGACCGCCCGCTCTATGATTGGCCGAGCTATGGCGAGTGTCGGGACGACCCGGCGGCGATCACCCACATCAGGAAGTGCTACGCCGCGCTGCTGACGATGACCGACCGCTGGCTCGGCAAGCTCTGGGACCAGCTCGACCGCCTCGGGCGCTGGGAGGACACGATTGTCGTCCTGACGACCGACCACGGCACGATGCTCGGCGAGCACGACTACTGGATGAAGAACGCCATGCCGGTCTACAACGAGATCGCGCGCATCCCCCTGATCGTCCACCTGCCCGGCGACAGTCGCGCGGGGGCGCGCATCGCGTCGCTGACCCAATCGACCGACCTGATGCCGACCTTCCTCGACTGGTTCGGCGCGCCGTCGCCGCCCCATCTGCACGGCCGGTCGCTGCGCCCGGCCCTGGAAGCGGGCGCGACGATCCACGACTCGCTGCTCTACGGCTACTTCGGGATGGCGACGAACGTGACCGACGGGCGACACACCTATTTCCGCAACCCGCTCGAACCGGCGGCGATCGTCCACGCCTACACGGCGATGCCGACCCAGTTCCACGGTTTCATCCCGCGCGAGCAACTGGCCCAGGCGGAGATGGGCCGGTTTCTGGGCCACACCTACAATATCCCGCTCTTCAAAATCCCCCAGCCGGGCAAGCCGCCGCTCGGCTACAGCGAGGGCGACACCTACCGCGCGCGCCACGATCTCTACGATCTGGCGTCCGACCCCGCGCAGGAGCGCCCACTCACGGACCCGGCGATCGAGGGGCGCATGTGCGACCTGTTGCGCGAGCAGTTCGCGCGCGTCGCCGCGCCGCCCGAGCAAGCGAGCCGCCTGGGCCTCTGAGCGAGCCGGGCAGCGGGGGGCCTACGGCCAGGCCCGACCCCGAAGAGCTTGGCCCATGCCTTCGCGTTCCGGGCGATACGGTGGCGATGGAACCTACTCGAAGGAGGTGGCGGTGGATGCGCTCGTGCTGGCGAGAAACCTCGGCGTGGGCGGGCTGCTGGCCGTGGCGGCGGTCCATGCCAACTGGGCGCGAGGATCGTCGTGGCCGCTCCCCGATAGGGACCAACTCGCCCGGACGGTGGTCGGGAGCGAGGAGATGCCCCCCGCCACCGCCTGCCTCGCCGTCACGGCGCTGCTGACGGTGGCGGCCGGGCTCGTGGCGGGGGCGCCGCGCGGGGCGCCCCGGCTGGGCAGACTCGGCACCGCCGGGGCCGTGGCAGTGCTGGCCGCGCGCGGTTTGGTCGGTGCCACCGGGATCATGCCCCCAGCAGCGCGATTCAGCAGCCTTCGCCTATTGGGACCGCCGCCTGTACTCGCCCTTGTGCCTCGCGCTCGCCGGCCTCTGCGCCGCCGGGCTCGCCCGCCGCTGAGGCGAACCTCGGCATGGGCATGACAGGTCGGGAAGTCCACGCCGATGCGGCGGGTGTCAACACGGCGCAGGTCGCACTCGCGACGGCTGGCGGCGCGTCAGCGCCGCGACCAGTGCTTGGCGCTCACCTTGGTCTGCGCCAGCTCGAACGTCGTGGCGTGCGGCGTGAAGTCCACCTCTTTGTTGACGGCGTAGAGCGCCTGCGGCGCGCAGAGGAAGAGCGCCAGCGCCTCGTCGTGGACGAACTTGTCGATCTGGTGGGAAATTTCGGCCTGCTTCAGCCTGGCCGTCTCGCCCACCAACCTGGCGTAGAGCGACGCGAACGCGGGCACGACCGGGCCGACGCGATATTCGCCGTCCGCGCCGACGAAGGCGCGCCGCTCACGCCCGCCGCGCCCAAGATCGAGGAGGCAGGCACCCTCGGGCCGGACCGCGACCCCTACGGCTTCAGCACCACCTTGATGCAGCCGTCCTCCTTGTCGCGGAAGGTCTTGTACATCTGCGGGGCCTCCTCCAGCGGGACGGTGTGGGTGATGATGAACGAGGGGTCGATCGCGCCCGCCTCGATCTTCTCCAGCAGCGGCGCGGTGAAGCGCTGGACGTGGGTCTGGCCGGTCTTGATCGTGAGGCCCTTGTTCATCATCGGCCCGACCGGGATCTTGTCCGCGAAGCCGATGTAGACGCCGGGGATCGAGATCGTGCCCGCCTTGCGGCAGCACATGATCGCCTCGCGCAGCACATGGACCCGGTCGGTGGCGAGGAATGCCGCCGCCTTCACCTTGTCCAGGATCGCGTCCGCCGCGCCCCCGGCGTGCGCCTCGGCCCCGACCGCATCGATGCAGCGGTCCGGACCGCGCCCATGGGTCAGCTCCATCAAGGCGTCATACACATCGACCTTGCTGAAGTCAATCGTCTCCGCCCGGCCCGCCGTCTGCGCCAGCATCAGACGCTCCGGCACCCGATCGATCGCGATCACCCGCCCCGCGCCGAGCATCCAGGCGCTCTGGATCGCCATCTGCGCCACCGGCCCGCAGCCCCAGACCGCCACCGTGTCGCCGGGCTCGATCTCCGCGTTCTCCGCCGCCATGTAGCCGGTCGGGAAGATGTCGGAGAGGAACAGCACCTTCTCATCCGGCAAATCCGACTCGATCTTGATCGGGCCGACATCCGCGAACGGCACCCGCAGATACTCGGCCTGGCCGCCCGCGAAACCGCCCAGCAGGTGGGAGAAGCCGAAGAGCCCAGCGGGGGACTGGCCCATCACCTTGGCGGCCATCTCCTTGTTGGGATTCGACGTGTCGCACGCCGCGAAGAGGCCCTTCTTGCAGAAGAAGCACTGGCCGCAGGCGATGACGAAGGGGACCACGACGCGGTCCCCTTTCTTCAGCTTCGTGACCTGGCTGCCGACCTCGACGACCACGCCCATCGGCTCATGGCCCAGGATGTCACCGCGCTCCATCGTCGGCTGGTAGCCGTCGTAGAGGTGCAGGTCCGAGCCGCAGATCGCGGTCGAGGTGATCTGGACGATCGCGTCGGTCGGGTCCACGATCGTCGGATCGGGGACCGTATCAACACTGACCTTCTCCTTGCCGTGCCACACCAGGGCTCGCATATGATTCTCCTTCTGCTATAGCGGCTGCGACCGATAGCGCCGCGCCCCTCGGCGTGGCACTCCGCAACGAATGGTCGCCGGGTGCTGCTCGTCCTCGATCCTTTCTCTCGGAGGATGCCCGAGACGTGCTCGTCACATCTACGCGTGATGTCGCTCCAGGAGCATGAGTTGTGCCTCGACTCCCGGCGGCACGATCGAGCGATCGCGCAGGATTGTCGGCGCTGAACGCAGCGCGCGCCCGACACCGCGCCGCGCGATCGGGTCCGATAGCGCCTGCTCCAGGGTCTGCCCGGTGATCCGCGCCGCCGCGCCGGGCGGGCGGCGCAGCCAGGCTTCCAAGAGACGATCGGCAACCGCCGGTATCTATCCGTGCGCCTCGGTGGCAAAGCGTCCTGAAAAGGAGTGCCGGGAGTTAGCTTCAGCACTTACAGGTCCTCCACCCCTCTCCTAGAATTGGGAGAGGGGTCGCCGCCGCAGCGGCGGGGGTGAGGGCCGTCCCCCAGGCAGGGAATTCAGTCGGCGGCCACTCCCGCCACCGGCGGGAGGCGGAGGGTGAAGGTACTGCCGACCCCCTCCACCGATGACACATCCAGGCTGCCGTCGTGTGCCAGCATCAGTTCCCGCGCGATGAAGAGGCCCAGGCCGAGCCCCTTCTGCGCTTGCTGGTCGGCGCGCGCGGCCTGATAGAAGCGCAAGAAGAGGTGCGGGAGATCGGCGGCGGGGATCCCCGGCCCGTAATCCTGCACCTCCACCGCCACCTGCGCCCCGATGCGGCGGAGGTGGCGGTGGAGGTGCGCGCGGTCTCGGGGGCGTGGGTGATCGCGTTGGTCAGCAGGTTCGACAGCACCTGCTCCAGCCGCCCGGCATCGCCATTGACCCGTAGCGCCCCGTCCGTCCCGATCAGGCTGATCTCCCGGTCGGTCAACAGCCGCACCGTCTCCACCACCCGCTCGACAAGTTCGGCGAGATCCAACGGTCGACGATCGAGGGTGTACTTGCCGGTTTGCAGACGCACCACATCGACGAGATCGCCGATGAGCCTATTAAGCCGATCGACCTGGATGAGCGCGTTACCGGTGTAGCGTTGCGCCCGCTCGCCAGCGTTGCCGTTGCGCAGCGAGCGATCGAGCGCCTGGAGATAGCCGCTCAAGCTGGTGAGCGGTGTGCGCAACTCGTGACTCGCCAGCGACAAGAACTGCTCCTGCAAGCGGTGCAAGCTCCGCTCGGTGATGTCGCGGATGACGATGATCGCCGATTGGAGTCGCCCCTCGGTGTCGCTGACCGGTTGGCTGTTCGCCTCGAACCAGCGGGACACCCCACCTTCCTCGACGATGAACTCCATGTTGAAGGGCGCGCCCTGGAGCGCCCGCTCCTGCGGTGTGTCGCGGCTCGCCAACCGGCGACCATTCGTGTCCCGCGCATTGCGCAGCGCGTCCGAGTGGGTGAATAGGCGCTCATAGGCGCGTTGGTCAGCGGGGTTGTCCCATCCAGATTGAGCACCAGCAGCGCGTCGCCCATCGTATTCAGGATCACCGCCAGGCGCGCCCGCGCCTCCTCGCTGACCTGAGCGGCTTCCTGCGCCTCGATCGAGCGGGCGTGTAACTCCTCGTTGGTGGTGTTCAACTCCTCGACGGTCGCCTGCAACTCCTCGTTGAGGGTTTCCAGTTCCTCGTTGGTCGCCTGCATCTCCTCATTAAGGGTCTCGATCTCCTCGGTCGAAGCCTGCGCCTCTTCCGCGGTCAGCAAAAAGCCCTCATTCGCGGTGCGCAGTTCCTCGTTCGTGCCGAGGATTTCCTGATTCGCCTCCAGCAGTTGCCGATTCGTCTCCAGCAGGCGGGCGATCAGCTGGTCCTGCTGCTGTATCCGGATCGCCGGATCGGCTGCCGGGGCGTCAGCACCGGACTCGCCCTGGTCCGCCCCGGCTGCCCCCCCGGCCAGCGCATCGGTCACGTCATTGACGACGATCAGCACCTGTTGGGGCGGGCCGTGCTCATCGTCCGATCGCTGCGGATAGCAGGTCATCTGCAACGTGCTGCTGCGCTCCTCGATCAACGGCTCGGCGACGGTGAACGACTCCAGGCTGGTCGGGCCGCCGGTGCGGAAGGCGCGGTCGATCACCTCGCGCAGCTGACGGTGGGGGATACCCCGGGCGATGTGGATCAGGTCGTCACCGATGGCGGTGCTGTAGATCCCGAGCAGGCGGCGGGTGACGCCGTTAATCGCCTGGATGTCGTAGCGTCGATTGACCACCACCATGCCGACCGGGAAGTTGCGGATGAGGCCATCCTCGCGGCGGGCGGACGTGGCCTCCTCCCCGGATAGGCGGGGCGTGCTCGGGGACACGCCGCCCCGGCGGGGGGGGGTAGTGCTGCCCTGTGGGGGGCGGCGAGGAATAGATTATGTGGGCCGACGGCATCAGGATACGCTCGCCGTGGCGGCGATAGACCCTGAGTTGTTGCTGCTCCGGCACGAAGAACTGGCCGAGTGGGCTCGGCGACTCGGCCTTGCCGAGGGCCAGCAGCCCCCCATCGCGCAGCGAATAGGCGAACAACTGCAGCGCGCGTTGCTGCAACTCCGCCGTGAAATAGATCAACGCGTTGCGGCAAAGGACCAGATCGACGCGCGGGAAGGGGGCGCGCTGGCCGAAAACGGTCAGCGCGCGGATATGCTTGCGGATGTGGTAGATCCCATCCTCTACCGTGAAGTAACGGGCGATCAGTTCGGACGGTAATCCGGCCACCGACGCGGCGGAGTAGACCCCCTGCCGGCCGAAAGCAATCGCCTCGGCATCGAGGTCGGTGGCGAAGATGCGGATATTCCACCGGTGGAGCTCAGGTCCGAGCAGCTCCGCCAACATGATCGCCAGGGAGTATGCCTCCTCACCGGTGGCGCAGCCGACCGACCAGATCCGCAGTTCGCGATCGTGCTGCCGCGCGCGCGATTAATCCGGGCAGGGCCGTCTCGCGGAGGTAGGTGAATAGCTCGGTGTCGCGGAAGAACTCGGTGACCTTGATCAGGAAGGCGCTGACGAGTTGCTGGTACTCGTCCGGGTGCGTGTCGAGATAGGCCAGATACCCCGCGATGTCCCCCGTCTCCGTGGCGATGATCCGATGATTGAGACGGCGGCGGATCGTGGGCAGCTTGTAGACGCTGAAGTCGATCCCGTGCTGCTCCCGGATGCGCTCCAAGAACGCGGCGAGGGTCTGGTCCACCTCCGGCCGCGCCAGTACCTGATTGCCGAGGAGCAGATCGCGCAGAATCGGGCCGATCCGCTCGACGTCGGCGACAACATCGACGGTGCTCTGTGCCAGTGAGCGGGGCATGGACGGGTGGGCGGCGGTCTCAGGGTTCTGGATCACCACGGTCCCGCCGGCCCGTTTCACGTTGTGCGCGCCCGCCGCACCATCGGAACCCATGCCGGTCAGGATCACGGCGATCAGTCGCTCGCCATAGGCCGCCGCCGCCGTTTCCAGCAGGAGGTTAATCGATGGCACCGGGCGCCCGGTGCCATCGACGCGCATATCGATCGTCTCCTCGGTGATCAGGACATGGCGGTTGGAGGGGATCACGAAGATCACGCCGTTCTCCAGCGGCGCCTGGTCCGTGATGGTGCGCACGGGCAGGCGGCTGCGGCGCTGCAAGATGGCGGGCAGCTCACTCGGGCGGTTCGGATCGAGATGCTGCGCGATCACGATCGGGGCGGGGAAATCGGTCGGCAAGGTGGCGACCAGGATCGAGAGCGCGTCGATCCCCCCCGCCGACGAGCCGATCACGACCAATTGCTGCCCGTCGTGCTGCCCGCCCTCGGCCATATCTATCGTCCCTTCCCGCGCGCGACACGCCGACGGTGCCATCATACACGCGTTGTGTGCAAGCCGTATACCATCGGTCCGCGATCCCCTTTGGTACGCTTTGTGCAGACGCGGCGTGACAATAGGGAATATCGTTCGCTTCGCGCGGCCTCGCGCGTCAGGAGAGGCAATGGGACACCCAGAGCAACCGGGCCAACGGGGACGCGACATGATCGTGATCGGCGCATCGTCCGGCGGGGTGGAGGCGCTGCTCTTCCTCGTCGAGCGCCTCCCCCGCGATCTGCCGGCGGCGATCGGCATCGTACTGCACACCTCCCCCGATGCACCGGGAATGCTGGCGCGGGTCCTGGGTCGCCGCTCGACCCTGCCGGTACACGCCGCGACGGATGGCGCGCCGATCGTCGCCGGGCGGATCTATGTCGCCCCGCCCGACCATCACCTGCTGGTCGAGCCGGGGCGGCTGCGGTTCTCGCGCGGCCCGCGCGAGAACCGCAGCCGCCCAGCGGTCGATCCGCTCTTCCGCAGCGCGGCGCTCGTCTACGGCCCGCGCGCGATCGGGGTGATCCTCACCGGCTCGCTCGACGACGGGACGGCGGGCCTGGCGGCGATCAAAGAGCGGGGGGGGATGGCGATCGTGCAAGATCCGGCCGAGGCGCTCTTCCCGGGGATGCCCGGGAGCGCCCGCCGTCATGTCGCCGTCGATCACGTCCTGCCCTTGCCGGAGATGATCCCAATCCTCGACCAGCTCACGCGCGAACCGATCGAGGTGGCACAAGCGGTCGAGGCTGCACAAGCGGCGGAGCCAACCCTACTGCGCCTCGAAGATCGGTACGCGCGAGGAGGGGCAATCGATATGCGCGAGTTAAACGAGGTGGGCAAGTCAACCGCGCTGACCTGCCCGGAATGCCACGGCCCGCTCTGGGAGATCGAGAGCAGTAGCCTGCTGCGCTTCCGCTGCCGCACCGGCCACGCCTTCTCGGCGGAGACGATGCTGAGTGGACAGTCCGAGGCGCTGGAAGATGCCCTCTGGATGGCGGTGAACACCCTGGAAGAGAGCGCGCCGGTGGCGGAGCGCCTCGCGGGCAATTCGGAGCAACGACAGCAGCATCACATCGCCGCCCGTTTCATCGAGAAAGCCCGCGAGTCCCGCCAGCGTGCGGCGGTCATCCGCGAGGTGATCGAGAGCGCGCAGGCCGCCGCCACCATCGATCTGGATGGGTTCGCCGATGAAGCCACGCCGCTACGCGCGGATTAGACGACCGGTCATCCGACGTAGGGCCGCACCAGACCGGGGGAGGAGCGAGCCGACTTTGCAGACTATGTCGGATGAGGGAGGGCGAAGGGCGATGACGAGAGATGGCCGCGCGGCGCTCGATGGGCTGGTCGGCGGGATCCTGGCGACGGGCGCGATGAGCGCGCTGATGCTCGCGGCACGGCGCGCGGGGTTGACGGGCGAACTGCCGCCACGGCGAATCGCTGGCAGATTGTTGCGCGGTGAGGGGCGCAAGGAGCGCAACGCCCTGGCGATAGCCGGACATGTCGGTTTTGGTGCCGCCATCGGCGCGCTCTTCGCCCTGCTCCAGCGCCGCCTGAGCCCCCGGCGCGGCGCGGTGCCGGGCGGGATCGGCTTCGCCACCGTGGTCTGGTTCGTCAGTTACCAGGGCTGGGTGCCCGCCCTGCGGATCATGCCACCGGCGACGCGCGATCGGCCAGGGCGACCGGTGACGATGCTGGTGGCCCACTGGGTCTACGGGGAGACCCTCGGGGCGTTCGTCGCGTGGCGGTGCCGCGCGGCGGAGACCCCCAGGGATAGCTGATCTCTTCCCTTTAGCCCGAGCGATTACGGCCGGATCGGCGAGATCTGGAACGGCCCGCACCCCGAGGACGGCTCGGAGTTGCGCGTCGAGGACACGCTCCCGGAGGGCTTCGACCCGCCGGAACTGCCGGAGGAGCCGCAGCTCAACGCGCCGGGGATCGACCCGGAGTTCCTCGCCGCCGCCAAGCGCGTCTTCGGCACGGACAATCCGGCGAGGATGTAGGTCGCGTGCCAAGCGCGCGAGGCGCGGTGATACAGATCAGTAACGAGCCAGGCCCGGTAGCGCTCTGCCACCGGGCCTGGCGGTGCGTTGCGTGATGGGCGTAGGCCGCCTCGCCACCTCGCCATCGCCCCACCCCGCCGCCCACCCCACTTCACTCCGGCCAGACCCGCTGGAACATCGCCCATTGCTCCGGGGAGGTGCGGATATGGCGTTCGAGGGTCGCGGCTATCTCCGCGACGCCGCGATGCAGGTCGGTCGTCGGATCGCCGCTGCCGCCGAGCGCCAGGGGCTCCTCGATCGTCAGCGTGTGGCGCTGGCCGTGTCGGCGGCAGATGACGACGATCAACGTCGCGCCGGTCGCCAGGGCCAGGCGCACCGCCCCACCCGGCAGGGTCGTCTCCGCGCCGAAGAAGCGCACCGGCACGCCCGTCCCCTGGAAATCGCGATCTGCCGCCAGGGCGAGGACCTCCCCCCGCCGCAGCGCCCGCGTCAGGCGGCGCAACCCGCCCGCCGTCGCCGCCTCCACTGCGAAACCGCGACTGCCGCGCAGGGCCGTCGCCGCCTGGTGCAAGGGACCGGTGCCGGCCGGCGCGCCGACCGTGCTCGCCCGATAGCCGCGCAGCGGGATGAGTTGCAACACCGCGTCGAACGCCCCGAGGTGGGCGAAGACGAAGACGACGCCGGTGCCGCGCGCCTGCGCCGCCTCGGCCGCCTCCCACGAGCCGATGATCGTTACCTGTCCGGCGAGCGTCGCGGCGGGGAGGTGCCGCACGCGCAGCAGATCGCAGAAGTTCCGCGCGCTGTGGCGGAAGGCGCGGCGCGCGAGCGCCTCTTCCCGCACCGGATCGGCTCCCGCGCCAATCACCCGCCGGAGATTGGCGCGAAGATTGGCGCGTTGCCCCGGCGCGGCGCGATAGTAGAGATCGCCCAGGCGATCGGCCACCCAATAGCCGAGCGGCAGGGGGAGCGCCACGGCGAAGCGGCTGGCCAGGCTGAGGGCGACGCGCCCCAGGCGCGCCCGGTCTGCCGCCGCAGCGGACCCCGCAACGACCCCCTTGGGCTCGCGACCTTGCCGCTCGTTCGCGCCCTCCGCCATCCCCTTCCCCAACCATTGCGCGCCGCCGGACGAGGGTCGCCCCCTTTAGATCCCCAGGAGTTGTTTCGCCTTGCGCTGGAGCGCCTCGGCGCGAGCCTGCCGCTGCTGATCCTCATCGAGACGGCGTTGCCGCTCGGTCGCCTGCTTGGTCTGTTCGGCGACGTAGGCGAGGTTCGCCTGCTTGACGACCTGGCCGATGATCTCGATGTAATTCTCGGCGTCGTCTTCGAGCAGCGTGATCCGCGCGGTATCCTCGCTGAGTTCGACCCGCCGCAGCCCGGAACGGGCGTTGTAGGCGCTCGCGAAGCACTCGGGCCAGAAGCGCTCGGGGACGCGCGAGAGGATGAACTGGAACTGGAAACTGTCGGCGGGCGTCTGCGGCGTCACGCGTACGTCGATCACCTGAATATCCTCGAATGCCATCGCGGCCCCCCCTTCGGCGCAATCCCCCCGCGACACGCCGCGGTTGTCCCCCCATCGTACCACCAACGCCCGGAAACGAGCAGCCGCCGCAGTCGGCGTGTTGCCGGACTGCTATTACCCGAGGCTGTGGACAGGCCGGGAGTGACGGCGCGCGGGCGGATTCGGCCCCACTACGGCTGCACCCGGAGGAGGCCGGGTAGCGCGTCGATCTGGATCTGGATAGCCGCATAGTTCGCGCTCGGCCCGCCGAGCCGACGGAGGACAGTCCCCGCGTCGTTGTAGAGTTCCACTTGCCAGGAGGCTTGCCCCAGCACGAGGAAACATTCGATGGCGAAGCGGCGATAGCCCTTGGCGCGCAGCGACCGGGCGAGGACAGATTTCCGGTACTCGATCATGCCAACGCCCTTCCCCGCGCTGTCGATCCGCACATTGGGGGCGTCAGCTTTCTGCAACGTGCGTTGACCCGATCCCGTTGCGGGTGGACTCTTCCGGCACGGTGACCTGGGGAACGCTATCGTCGTCATCGAGGCAGATCGGCGTCTATGCCGGGGCGGCGGGGGTGAGGGTCGGTACTGCGGCGGTTCAGACTTACGGCGTCTAAACAACTGCGTGCCGCCCCCCTGAGCGGGGCGCTCAGCGGGAGTTGGGGATAGTGTTCCGGCGCGCGTCGTCGGCGGTCGCGACCGGTTGCGCGACGGCAGCGGCGGTGCCGAGTGCCGTCAGGTGGACCCGCCCGCGACCCTCATCGGTCGCGTAGCCCTGCTCGACCAACGCCGCGAAGAGCGCCCGGCGCAGGTCGCGCGGGATACTGGTCATGTCGCAGATATCGGCGAAGGCGCTCGACTGCTCGCGGTGCAGGCGCTGGATGACCAGCATCAGGGGCGTGAGGGGTGAGCGATAATGCCGCTGGTGCAGCGTCATGCGCGATCTCCATCGTGAGCGGCGTTCATCGCTGCGCGCGGCGGGGCGGTAGCCATAACTATAACAGGGCGCGCGGAGTATTACGACTCCGCGCGCCCTGTTATGTCTACTGCTCGATGTCCGGGCGACGGTTTGGCGCTAGCGGGGAGCGGCCGCGCTACGGGAGCGGCGTCATGGCGACGTTGGTGCCGGCCTTGGTGATGCGGATCATATCGCCCGCTTCCCGCGTCACATAGCCCTTCTCCACGAGCGTCTTGAGGAGCGCGGCGCGCAGATCGTGCGGGATGCTGACCATCGTGCAAATCGTCCGAAAGTCGATCGCCTTGCCGGTCGCGGTCGGTGCCTCCTGGTGGAGCCGGTGCAGCACCAGTTGCACATGGTTATTCTTCGGCTTGAAATGTGGCTCGTGCAAGCTCATAGCGTGTTACCCTTTCGCGACGGCACAGCACATCGTCTCGATGCGCCAATCACCACTATACCCGATTTAGCGGCATCGTTCGGTGTCGCCACAAACGGTCCTCATTCAAGGCACTCGACGTGAGTCGCCCATCCCGGCGCAACTTGACAGAACTTGCGGCATCGGCCATACTAGCCTTGCTCAACAAGGGCGACATTTGTAGAGGAGAGTAGCCAACTGACGACTATAAACAGCACCCAGACGTTCAACATCGGCCAAGCGGTGGAGTGGGACCTCCGGCCCAACGCGCCAGTGCGCGACAGCAATAGTGGGACAGTCCTCGGCTATAACCAGGCCAGCGCCCGCTACCTCGTTCGCCTCCACGATCTCGGCTCACCGCGCTGGGTACTGGGTGATGCCCTCCGCAGCGCCGCCATGGCGTAACATCCCTCGTCAAGCGGACAATCCGGCCCTCCCTACGCACAGCCACTCAGGTCATCGCCTTTATCCCTCGCTCTCGCGGCGGTGGGCGCTGGGTCCGGCGCGGCCCCGGCACCGCCTTCGGCTTTGTTGGCATGATCGGTGCTTCTCGCTCGTTGTCGCTGTCGTTTGGCGGGTGGAGACCGCCGCGCACCCGAGCCGATTGAGACGATGGAACGGCACACAATTACCAGCGGCCACAGTAGCCGACCGAGAAGAGGAGCGCGATGCACCCCCAGCCCAGGAATGACATTGATGCCGGCTCGCCGCGCGGAAGCAGCATCCCGCTGATCCGCCGCTTCCGCGAGCCGGACAACGGCCTGACCCACCTAGCCGGGGCGTTGCTCTCCCTGGTGGCGCTCGGCGTCCTCCTGGGCCTGGCGCTCCGGGCGGGCTCGCCCCGCGCGATGGTGGCCTTCGCCGTCTTCGGCCTGAGCCTGGTCGCGCTCTACACCGCGAGTACGATCCACCACGCGCTGCCGCTCGGCCCGGTCAGTGTGGCCCGCACCCTGCGCCTCGACCACATGATGATCTTCGTGTTGATCGCCGGGACCTACACCCCGTTCTGCCTGCTGGCCCTGCGCGACGGCTGGCGCTGGGGGTTGCTGGGCGGGGTCTGGGCGCTGGCGGCGGGCGGCATCGCGCTGAAGATCGGCTGGATGGCCGCGCCCGTCTGGCTCTCGACCGCGATCTATATCGCCATGGGCTGGCTCGCCCTCATCGCCGCCCCGGCCTTCCTCGCGGCGGTGCCGCTGGCGGGGCTCGCCTGGGTCCTCGCGGGCGGGGTCATCTACACGGTCGGCGCGCTCATCTACGCCACCGGGTGGCCCCGGCTCCGGCCCGGCGTCTTCGGGGCGCACGCCCTGTGGCATCTCCTGGTCATCGGCGGGAGCGCCTGCCACGTCTGGGCCGTCGCCCGCTACCTCACCCCACTCGCCTGAGTGGGCGAGGACCCGTTTCTCGCGAGGACGACGATGACACCGGCACAGGGTGAACTGCGGAGCACTTGGACCACGATCGGCGGGGTGCGGATGCACGCCCGCGTTTCGACCGGGCCGGTGCCGCCCGGCCCGCCGGTCGTGCTGGTCCACGGCCTCGGCGTCTCCAGCCGCTACATGATCCCGACCGCGCGCCTGCTCGCCCCCGCCTTCCGCGTCTACGCCCCCGATCTGCCTGGGTCCGGGCGGAGCGGCAAGCCCTGGCGTGTCCTGGACATCGACGCGCTCGCCGACGCGCTCGCGGGCTGGCTGCGCGCGACCGGGCTACGCGATGCCATTCTGATCGGCAATTCGCTCGGCTGCCAGACAATCGCGGCGCTGGTCCTACGCTACCCGGGGCTCACCGCGCGGGCGGTCTTCATCGGCCCGACGATGGACCCGCAGGCGCGCACCACTCGCCAGGAGTTCTGGCGACTCCTGGTGGACTCGTACCGCGAGGCCCCCTCGCAGCCGTTCCTGACCCTGCTCGACTATTGGCTGACCGGGCCATATCGCACCTGGCGCACCCTGCAGTACGGGCTGCACGACCCGCTCGAAGCGAAGCTGCCGCGCATCCGCATCCCGACCCTCGTCGTGCGCGGGGCGCACGACCCGATCGTCCCCCAGGATTGGGCGGCGGCGGTGGCCCGCCTGTTGCCGTGCGGGCGGCTGGTAGTCATCCCCGGCGGGGCGCACACCGTCAACTACAGCACCCCACAACGCCTCGTGCGCGTGCTGCGCCCCTTCTTGCAGGCACAGGTCGGCGCGCATTACCCGCGCGACCATCACCCCGTGTCGCGGTTGAGACCGTGATCGACCAGCCGGTGGGCGTGCGAAGCGCCACCCACCCTAATCTGCGCCATCGGCGCGAAGGAGGAACTGATGCGGAATCAGGGCGTGATTCAGGGCTTGCAGATCGCGCTCGGGCGCGGTGTGATCCGCCCCGATGATGGCACGGCCGATCTGTCATTCGGGCGGGAGGAACTGGGGGCGGGGGCGTTCGAGGAACTGCGGGAGGGGCAATGGGTGACCTACGCGCTCGCCGTAGACCCCGCCGGGCCGCTCCCGCGGCGGGCGCTCGACATCCGGGTGGTCGCGGAGTGAGCGCCACCGCTGGCGAAACGGGCCGCCGCTCGGCGCTGTAGCACGGGTGTAGCTTCTCTATGGCGGCGACGGGCGACCCGGATAAGCGATGCGGCAAGGGAGGATCGATGACCGGTGACCCGGCGATGCAGGCGCGACTCAGGGCGGCGGAGCGCACCCTGGCCGAGGCCGACCGCCTGCTCCAGCGACGGCGAACGGAGCTCGGCGGGTCGGGCGCGGTGGACTTCGAGGACCGCCTGTTGCAAGGGGTGCGCGAACTGGCGGCGGTGGTGCGCGACCTCGCCGCGCAGGATTGGGGGATGGCCCCGGTGTCGACGAGCCACGCCGCCGAACTCGACGAGACGGCCGCCGAACACGATCGGGCGACCAGGCCCGGGCGCTCACAGCGGCAGCAGGGCTGATCCTGGCGCGCCGCTGGTGAGAGGTGCCGACGTTGAGCGCGATCCTGGGGCTGCCGATATGTTCGAGCAACGCTGGGCAAACTTGATCCAGGCCTGGCCCTATCCGGATTACCGGTGAAGTGATCGGACACCAGCAAGCGCCCGCTTGCATGCAGACATACCCGGCCCGAATGTGGTATACTTGTTTTTGTGAGGGAACTGAAAGGACCGACCACATGACGCAAGGCACCATCAAGACGATCCGCGACGACAAAGGCTTCGGCTTCATCAAGCCCGACGAGGGCAGCCAGGATGTCTTCTTCCACAGCAGCTCCGTGGAGGGCGGCACCACCTTCGATTCGCTGCGCGAGGGACAGCGCGTCCAGTTCACATCCGGCACCGACCCGCGCAACCCCGGTCGCACGCGGGCCGAGCATGTGCAGCTGATCGAGGACGACTCCTCCTACTAAGCACATCCCACCGCTAATCTCTCGATAACCAACTTCTGCCTTCACGCGAGAGGCCGCCGCAACTGTGCGGCGGCCCTCAGCTTATTCAGCGCGCGTGGACACGAGGGCGTGCCCAGCCCCCAAACCGTCCGGCAGTCACCCCGCAGGTCAGGACCACTTTCCCATTCCCAGCCACCGATGCAGCCCCTATGCTAGGGTGAGCAGCGCCCCAATCGGCGCGATCGTCGTCGTGTGCCAGTGAGGCCGATCATGCTCGCGACCGGTATCCGCACCGATCCTTTGCACGCCGTCGCCGCCGCCCCGGTCATCCTATTCGCCCTCGATCGGGACGGGACCCTAACCTTTTGCGCGGGCGGGGGCCTGGCCGTCGCAGGGCTGCGCGCCGACGATCTCCTCTGGCGCCCGGCCTCCGCGCTCCTCTCCGACGACCCCGATGCCCTCGCCGACTGCCGCCGCGCCCTGGCCGGGGAACCGGCCGAGGGGATCGTCATCCTGGCCGATCGCCCCTATCACGTGCGTTATATCCCGTCCCGTGACGCCGTCGGAGGGGTGAACGGCATGTACGGACTGGCCGTCGCCGAGGGCACCGAACTGCGAACGGTGGACCCCTCCTGGGAAGGCGAGGAGCACTTTCGCGGTGCCTTCGCGCACGCGGCGATCGGCATGGCACTGGTCGGACTGGATGGTCGCTGGCTCCGGGTGAATCGCGCGCTCTGTGCCCTCCTCGGCTATGACGAGGCGGCGCTCCTGGCCACCGACTTCCAGGCGCTCACCCACCCGGACGACCTCGCCCTGGACCTGCATCAGGTGGCAGCGCTGCTGGCCGACACGATCGAGGACTACCAGATGAAGCGCTATCGTCATCGGGACGGGCGCTACATCTGGGCGCTCCTGAGCGTGTCGCTAGTGCGCGACGGGCGCGGCGCGGCGCAACATTTCGTCTCGCAGATCCAGGATATTGAAGGGCGCAAGCGAGCGGAGGAAGCATTACGCGCGAGCGAGGCGCGCTACCGCGAGCTCCTCGCCGCCGCCGAGCGTCAGGCGCGGGAGTTGCAACTCTTGGACCGGGTGCGGACCGCGCTCGCCCGCGAGCTGGACCCGGCGACCGCCTTCCGGGTCATCGTCGAGGCGATCGCCACGACCTTCGGCTACACCCAGGTCAGCCTCTACCTCCGCGAGGGAGAAGAGCATGTCTTGCAGCATCAGGTCGGTTACGAGCACGTCCTCGCGCGCGTCCCCGTCGCCGCCGGGGTCTCGGGGCGCGCCGTCCGCGAGGGTCGGGCGATCCTGATCGGCAATGTGGCGGACGATCCCTCCTTCCTGGGGGCGATCGACGGGATCACTTCCGAGATCTGCGTGCCACTCTACGACGCCGGACGACCCGCCGGTTTCCTGAACGTGGAGAGCCACGGCGATCTGCGCCTTACTGAGGCCGATTTGCATCTGATGGAAGCGCTCGGAGAACAGGTCGGCATCGCGATCGAGCGCGCACACCTCTACGCGGCGTTGCGGGAGCGCGAGGAGCGGCTGGCCCACCTGGCGCTCCACGATCCGCTCACCAGGCTGCCCAACCGTCGCGGGCTGGGCGAGGCATTGGGCGGGGCGCTGTCCCGCCAAGGGCGCGGCGGGCCGATGGTCGCGCTGCTCTACATCGACCTGGACGGCTTCAAGGGGATCAACGACGCCCTGGGGCACGAGGCGGGGGATTACTTGCTGGGCGAAGTGGCGGACCGGTTGCGTGCCTGCGTGCGCGCGGGCGACACCCCGGCCCGACTCGGCGGGGATGAGTTCGCCATCCTGCTCGAAGGGGTGGGGGAAGTGCAGGCCGTGGGGGGGCGGGTGCTAGAGGAACTGGCGACGCCGGTACGGATCGGCGTGGCGACGGCCACGGTCACCGCGAGTGTCGGCGGGGCGGTGGCGACCGCCGGGGAAACGGCCGACGACCTGTTGCGGCGGGCCGACACGGCCCTCTACGCCGCGAAGCACGCCGGCAAGAACCGTTTCCTGCTCGCCGAAGCCGCCCGCGCCCGGGGGGATGCAGCGACCGCCGGATGACACGCGGAAGGGGACAATCCTATCGGGTTGGGATCGTTCCCACCCTCCCTTGCAAGGAAGGGTCGCCGCTGGGCATTGTCCTGACTTGCAGCAGGATGAGTCCTGACGTGCAGCAGGATAAATCCGGTTCATCCAGAGCGGCGGCGAGGAGTTCTCGAACCGAGCGGGGACAGGGCGACTACAGCGCGAGTTCGCCGCCGCGCCGGACCCGACGCGCGAGGCGCAGCTGTCCCGACGCAGGATCGTCGGTCGTGGTGAACATCCCCCCGGGGAGCTGCTCGGCGGGCACCACCGCCCACACGCGCGCTTCGAGCGCGTGGGCCTCACGAATGAAGCACTCGGCCTCGTCGGTCGCGAGCGCCCCACCGACCGACCGCATGAGCAGAGTATAGGTCGCGTGCAGACTGCGATAGCCCTGGGCCTCGTCCCCCGTGAGCCGACCCAGGCGCTGGATACAGCGGAGCACCTCGATATCGGCCGCGGCATCCCCGCGCCGCGCCTGGTGATCGGCGACCTGGACAAACTGCGCGCACCCGGCGGCGTTCGCCGCGTAGTACACCGCCTCGTGGACATCCCGCCAGGCCTGCCTGAGCCGCTCGCGCACGGCATTGCCGCCGGTCACGCCGCCACCCCGCGCCCGACGTGCCGGTCACCCGCCACGGTTATAACCCTGGTGCGGTCGGGAACGGTCGAATTTCGCATCAGCGACCGGCATCGTCGCGTCACCGCCAGCGGTGTTGCCCCTCTCGCGCTCATCCCCCAACGCCCCCACGCGCCGCAACTCCGCGCGCAGGGCCGCGACCGGCCCCGCATCCTGGACAGTGAGGGTCTGCGGCGTCAGCTGCCCGCCCGCGTGGTCGAGCGACGTGACCGCCGTCGTGACGAGCGCCGCGTGCGGGCGGCGGAACTCGCCCTCGCCCCAGAATTGGATGCTCACCACATTGTCCAGGTTGATCAGCGTCTCGGTCCCGTCCACCAGCACCCGGATGAAGTCGCCCACGATCCCCCCTTATGTCGTTCGTTCTCGCCCCCCGCACCGCGATTTTCGGTAATTGTCCTCACTCGAGGAGTGCCGGGTTGATCCAGCGAATGGATCGCGCCCCATGCGCCTCGCGCGCGGCGTGGTCCGGGTTGCCGGGCGAGAGGCGGAGCAGTCCGCGCATCTGGAGGTTTTCGAGGAGGAGATAGAGCGCTCGCGGCGGGGGCGCGGCACCATCCTCGGCCAGGTGCGTCAGGAGGGCCGCGCTCGTGAGCGTCCCGTCGTCACCGGGCCAGAGCGCTTTAATCGCCCGCAGTGTCGCCTGCTCCAGGTCCGCGCGTTCCGCGCCGGTCAATTGCCCCATCCTCTATCCTTCCCTTCCCGCGACGTGAACAACCGTGGTGGGTTCGTCGGCAGCCCTCGCGAGTTGTCCACACGAACAGGCTACGGCAACTCGGTCGTCCTCCGACGGGCCAGTGCGTCAGTGTCGCGCGATCGACCCCGCCCGCACTCGTCGGGGTCGCGGGTTTCGAGTGGTAAAACTGGCATCGCGGAGGGGCGAATCTAACACGACGCATGAATCCGCGGGATATGTCGCAGGGCGATGCGGCGATGCTACAGCGTATACACCACGCCCGGTCGCGCCCCGCGTACCGCCCCTGCCGATACCAGCCAAAGGGACACCCCAACTATACACGAGGGCGCGCGACATTACGCGGGCCGTGCCGAGCGATAGGGGAAACTATCGAGCGTAACCAGCGCTACCATAGCGCTATGGTAGCGCCATAGCGCGAACGAACTTACTGCCAAATCCCGGCGCTTGTGGTATGGTTTAATCGGGTGAAAGACGCGCAAGAGTTACTATGGGATTTCCAATCGGTGCCACGTTATGCACGATTCTCGGGCGACGTGCTCAGCGTTTTCCAGGTTGGTCGGTCGCGCCGCCGCCGAGCGCGGAGCACGACGCCAGCGTGATACCGGCGGTCGCGCCCGAGCCTCTCTCGGCGCGACTGCGGGCGATGACTGGTGATGAAAACGGGACACGGAGGTGACGCGTGAGCGAAACCACGGTTGTTGCGGAACCACTGGCGCAACTGTACAGCAAGATGCAACACCTGACATCGATCGCCGAGGAGACGCGCGACGGCACGACCGCGCGCGCCGCCCGCGCGGCGCAACTGGAGTTGTGGGAAGAGATCCGACGCCTCGGCGGGAGCCAGAAGGGGTATATCGTCTGGCGCGGGCTGCGACATCCCGGCGTCTGAGCGGCGAGGGACAAGAGAGGCGAATGAGGGGACTCCCCGCCGCGAGACCGGCCAAGCGCAAGCCGAGGCAAGACGACGAAGGGAGCGAATGATGCAGACCCGAGCAGCCCCGGCCCTCCCTCAAGACCGACGCGCGCCGTTGTCCGGGCGCAAGTGCTCATTCTGCGACAAGCCTAACGAGCAGATCGAGCGCCTGATCGCCGGACCGGGCGGAGTCCACATTTGCAGCGAGTGCGTCGAATTCTTCAACGGGATGATTGGGGAGCACCGAGCGAAAGACGCCGCGCGCTAGCGCTAGGCGGGGAATATGGAGAGGGGCGGCACCGAATGGTGCCGCCCCTCGCATACCCGTGGGTGCGTCAAATAGATAATCGCGAAAATCTTCGCCGCGCGGAGTCTACTAGGCGGGCACGACTAGCAACGGGCCGACACCATGAGGGCTAGACGACAGAGGGAAGCGAGCAATTTTTACGAGGGCCGCGCGCTGCCCGCTTACTGCCCGTATGCGAAGAGCTCGAATTCATGCTCGGCCAACTGATGCGGGCCGAACACCACTTGCTGGCGGTTGCTTGCCCCCATCGACCGGATCCCCCACATGACGTCATCGCCATACTTCTCGACCGAGTGGAGATAGCCCGCCACCGCCTGCCGCGTCGTGTCGGCACCGAAGCGATAGAAACGGATGCCATCGGTGACGAGGAGCCACACCCGCCCCTTGGACTTGCCGGGCTCGCCGATCGTCCGCGCCCGGCTCGCGGTGAGCCAGGAGCGCAGCGCGGCGTGGAACTCCGGTTTGGTCAGGGCATCGGGGCGCTGGGTAATCCGCAGCATGTACATAGGCCACTCCCTCTCGCGGTTCAATTTTCGCGTCCTCAATAGCGATGCATGGATCAATCATACGCTTTCTGTGCCCCCGCCGCCACTCCCGACGCGCACGAGCGACGGCCTGTATGACGAAAACGCGCATAGCTGGTATCCTGCCGAGAGGAAACCGGTACTTCGGCGTAGGTGAGGGAAACGAGCGGAGGGTGACCATGAGCGCACAGCAACGGCCAACCTTGGTCCTCCCCGAGGATGTCATCACCGGGGTGAGCGAGCCCGAGGGTGGCATCGATGCGCTGGCGGCCGAGGTGCGCCGGATCCTGCAGCGAGAGGGCGGGGCGGCCGACGCGGCCTACGAGAGTATCACCGCCGCCGCGAGCACGGCGGCGGCGATCCGCATCGCCCGCGCATACGTGCAAATCAAGGGTGCCTGACGCACGGCTCGCGCATCTCCCCGCCGGTCGCCTTGCCAATCAGCGCGCGAAGAGCGGTCGTGCGTTGGCGAGGGGGGACGACCGGCCCGCTTGCAGCGAACCATCAGGGGCCGCTCTCCACACCGCCGGGACAAGCTCCCATCAGCGGCGTCCGCCGCGTGACGGGGTCGAACGGGCCAGCGCCAGCGCCGCGCCGAGCCAGCACGCGGGCACGGCCACGAAGTAGAACGTGTTGATGTCGAACAGGTTGATCGCGATGAACCCGAGCGTGCTGCCGACGACCAGCAGCGCGGCGGCAGCCTTCGGTCGCGCCAGTGCCAACGCCCCGCCCGCCGCAGCGACGAGCGCCAATGCGAGGGCGGCCCAGCCGAACCACGCCCGCTCGCCGTACAGCGGGTCGCTGGCGTGTCGCTGCAGGGCGCTGCCAGCGCTGGCAGCGCCGACCAGCCCCCCGAGCACGCCGAGGACGATGGCCGCTGCCCCGGCACCGCCGCCCAACCAGGGCGCGGCGACAACCACGAGGAGCAGCAACGCCGCCACCCCCAGGGCCCACGATCCCAGCAGGGGCAAGGCCGCGAGCGCGAGCAACGCCAGGGCCACAACCACCAGTACCCGCCCGCGTGCCATCGGCCCACCTCCCACTGAGATCATCAATTACCCCACGGCTGCAGCCGTACTCACGCTGCCTGCCCCCTCTCCCCGCTCGACCGACGACAGAGCAAGGTGGGCCGCTAGTCCGATGCTCCCAGGCCGACGGCCCCGACGATGAGCCCGGCGGCGAGGGCGGCGACGAGCAGGGCACAGGCCGTGACCAGCCAGCCCGCGGACCAGGCGCGACCGTCGATCGGTGCCGACGGCCCAGCGGCCACGAGCGGGAGGCCAACGGCCAGGGGGAGCGCGAGGGGGAAGCTCCCCGGTGCGGCGAGCAGGGCCAGGGCGAGGACACCGCCCGCGAGGAGCCCCCGGCGACCCAGGCGCGCACTCTGCGCGGCGATCGCCCAGCCCGCGACTGGAGCCAGCAGTGCTGCAGCGAGCACGGGGGGGGCGGTCGAGGATCGGCGCGTGGGCGAGGATCAGCCCGAGGAGGAGGGCGACGAGGCCGGCCAGCGCCGCCACCAGCGACGTCGGCATCCGCTCGCGCCCGGCCACCCGATGCCGACCGGGCCGCAGACCCATGGCGAGCGCGGACCAGCCCGTGGCGAGCACGGTCGGCGCGCCAACCATCGGCACGAGCAGGGCACCGTTGCCGCGCAACGGGCGGTCGAGCACCGCCAGGTCGGAGCGTCCCGCCAGGCCGGCGAGCGCCATGAGGGCGAGACCGGCGAGCAACCCGAGCAGGGCGACCAGCCCCAGCACCGCAGGCTTGCTCGGCACCGACGAGGGCGGGTCGGACGCGGTGACGCCGACCATCGTGATCTCCTCCCCAATACACCCCGGCCCGCAGTCGTAGCTCTCGGGATGGGCGCGCGGACGCCGGTACCCGCCATCCACACCAATAACAACCTCGCGCGGCGCTCGCCCTCGCGCCAGACCCGGCGGTCAGAATCCGAAGCGGGGCGGTTTCAGCCCGAGCCAGTTGGATACCGCCCAGAGGATGACCACGAACACCGGCCAGGCGACCGCGATGCCCCCCAAGATCGCCCACAGCGCCCGCGAGGGGGACCTCCTGGTCGTCAGCACGGTGCAGCCGACCAGGAGGGCACCGAGGCCGACGATCCGGGGACCGGCGCGGACGACCAGCCCCATCGTCCGCGACCGCTGCCCGGCGTCCGCGAACACGAACGTCGTCACGCCGTGCAGCACCACTCCGCTCGGCACGGCGAGGACGACCCAGCCGAGGAGCAGGACGGCCCACCCCGCCAGTCGGCGCGTCGCACCCGTCTCGGCCATGACGACACCCCCATTGCGCTACCGCCCACTGCCGCCAGCGCTCACCCCCGGACTTGGCGGACGCCCCAAACCGCGCCCGAGGAGGAAGACGGCTGCTCCGATTGCCACCCAGGCCAGGATGATGTCGAAGCCGGACGTACCCGAGCCGAAGGTGGCCGTGGGGCGCGTCTGCCACGGTTCCGGGCCGCGCGCGAGCAGGATGGCGACGGCGAGCGCGGTGTCCACAGTCGCCAGGGCGATGGCGCGCGCCGCAGCAGCCCGCGCCCGATCGCCACGGCGCAGGCCCACGATACCTGCGGCGATTAGCAGCAGCCCCAGCGGCACGAGGCCCAGCGTGAACAGGAAGTGCCCGATGAACGCATTGTCGGTCGCGGCGATCGGCCAGGGACGATCGACAGCGACAGCCCGGCCACCAGCGCGTAGAGCCCGATCGTCAGCAGCCCCGCGCCGTTGCGCCGCGCGCCGCCGAAAGCGACGATCCCGGCCAGGGCCAGGCGACCCGCCGCGCCGAGGAGCGCCAATTCGAGCAGGAAGAAGACGCCCGCCATCGTGTCGCCCCCTCGTATGGTTGCGCCACACCTCTACGCCCACACGCCCCGGCGCTACGCCCCGAGGTGCTGGCGGAAGAAGGCGACGACGCGCCGCTCGTACTCGCCCGGGTCCCGCTCCCACTTGCTCAGGCCGTGGCCCGCGCCCTCCACCAGCCAGAGCTCCTTCGGCTCCCCGGCGGCGGCGAAGAGGCGGCGGCTGTGGTCCGGCGGGACCTGCTCGTCGGCGAGGCCGTGGATGATCAGGAGCGGGCGCGGGCTGATCCGCCCGACGAC
>CADCWN010000104.1 GCA_902806415.1 uncultured Thermomicrobiales bacterium
GTTGGCGAGCGCTCGTTGCGCGGGCTGGCCCAGCTTGTCCGGCAGGGCGAGCGGCGGCGCGGCACCGCCCGCGCGCGTCAGCCCCTGGTTGCTGCTGTTCATCATGCGCCCTCCCGCTCCGGGGTCGTCAGAGTGTGCTGGCCGCTTGTCCCAGCAGCTGTTCCAGCAGGACGTAATCGACCGCTTGTCCTTGCTTGATCTTGACAGTCTTCCGTTCGGGCGGCCCCGGTTCGAACACCCCCTCCGGTGCGTTGAGCCCGGCGGCATTAAAGATCGTGAACGCGACCCAGCCCTTAGCGGTGCCGAGGACGGCGGCGTACTTCCCGTCCTTGAGATAGTGCGGCTTGCCGTACTGGAGGCGTTCGGTCACCTCCGGGATGGCCCGGTGGATCATCTGGTGGAGCGACTGACTCACCTCGGCTTGCCACGGCTGACCGATGTTGCCGATGTAGCCCGCGACATCCTGACTCATCGTCTATCCTCCCCATTCAGCATTCATCCGCGTTATCCGCGGTGCTCGCGATCGAGTGCCACGATGCCGCCGCGCGGCCGTTGACGCTTCCAGCCCGGTTACCGTGGGGCGTGTTCCCTGATCGGGCGCACCTCGATCGATCCCCGGCGGGCCGGGGGCATCTTTGAGGCCACCCGGATAGCGTCGTTGAGGTCGCGGGCCTCGATCAGGTAGAACCCGCCCAGCTGCTCCTTCGTCTCGGCGAAGGGGCCGTCGGTGATCGACACCTTGCCGTCGCGGACCCGGATGGTCGTGGCCGCCTGGATAAATTCGAGGGCGTCCGAGGTGATGTAATGGCCGCTCTGCCGGAGTTCGTCGCGGTAGGCGATCGTCTCGCCCACGAGGGCGTTGTACTCGCTCGCGGGCAAGGCGTCGATGATTTTCTCCTCGTGGTAGACCAGGCACAGATACTTCATCGTTCCCTCCGAATCGTGGCGCGAAAATAGTTGCCGACGCGAGGTAGTCGATCGGCGGGGAGCGAAATCGACAGCGGATGCGTCGGGGCGTGTACACGCCGCACGGCGTCAGGCGCGGCCTTCGCGCAGCGTATCGGTCGCCTTTGCGATGCGGCGCTGCCGTGTTTCGGGGGTCTTGGCGTCCTCGATCGAGAGGATGTGCCGCCGCTTGTTGCTGTAGGAGAGCGCGTCGAAGTGTCGTTTGGCGTCGGCGTCGCGGTCGAGCGCGTCCGCGAAGTCGGGCGGGACGGTCACCTCGCGCGGGGCGGTGTCGAGTTCGAGGGTGATCTCGACCTCGTCCCCGGCGGCGATCCCGGCACCGGCGCGGACCTCGGCGCTGACCGGGAGCATGAAGACCTCGCCCATCGGTGCCACGGTGCTACGGTAGGTGTGGCCGTTGATCGTGACGCGGACCGCCGGGCGCTTGCTCGACCCGAGGCCCGCGACGATCTCCGCCGGGACCCGGATACCGGTGGCGGTCTTGCCGCCGAGTTCGAGCGTGGCGCGGAATTTCATCCTTTGAATCTCCCTTCTCGGCAACGTTCGGGCGCGGGGTAGGGGTAGGGTGACCTCTCCCCGCCGCCCCGGCGGCGAAGGGCTCGACGCGGGGAGGCTGGAGACGCGCCGCCGATCGGTTCAGTCGGCGAAGAACTCTACCAGAATCGGGGCGAGAGCTTCCGGTTTGAGCATGTGCGTCTGGCCGGGGAGGGTGCGGTACTGCGCGTCGGGCAGGGCGTCGGCAAGCGCGCGCGTGGCGTGGCGCATCCACGGCTCGCTCTTCCCGCCGTCCATCACCAGCGCGGGGGTCGTGACGGCGGACCAGCGCCCTGTGGGCAGGGGCTTGCTCGCCTGGTTCCCATCCAGGATGGCAAAATCGTAGGGGAGAGTGTGCGCCACAGCCTTGAGTTTCGACCAGACCGGCATGAATCGCATCAGGGCGATGAAGGGGGCGGGGACGCCCACCTGCCGCATGAAGTACTTGACCGCATCGGCCCGGCGCTCGGCGGCGACCAGCGCGCCGATTCGCGCCAGATTATCCTCCGGCACGCGGGGGCGACCGTCATCCACGATGAACGGTGCCTCGTACAACGCCAGTTTGGTGATGCCCATGGGGCGAGTGGCCGCTTCGAGGGCGAGGGCGGCGCCGGAGGAGATGCCGTAGACGAACGCCGCGCCGCCCGCCTCGGCGATGAGCGCCTCGATATCCTCGACCTCGCGCTCGACGGCGTATGGTGCGGTGTCGCCGCTGTCGCCCCGGCCCCGGCGATCGTAGGTGTAGACGGTGAAGTGCCGCGCCAGGAGGCGGGCCAGCGGTCGACTCGGCCCGGAGGCGCGGTAGCAGAGCGCACCGTCCACCACGATGACCGCCGACCCCTGGCCGGTCTTCTCGAAGGCGATGGCGGTGCCATCCCGTGACGTGACCGTGTTCATGGCGGCTCCTTTTCGTCGCGTGTAGCTGTCCGGTGGGCGCGCGCGCCCGTCTACTGCTTCGCGGCAATCTGGGCGCGCAGGCGCTCCTCCGCTTCCCGGAGTTCGGGCGTGAACTCGGGACCGAAATCGGACGGCTCGAAGATCTGGCGCAGCTCGATCACGCTCTCCCCGCCACGGCCCGGGGCGTCAATCAGGATGCTGCGCCTGGCCCATTCGATCGCCTCCGCCTTCGACCCTACCCGCAGCAGCGAGTACCCGGCGATCAGCTCCTTCGTCTCGGCGAAGGGGCCGTCGGTCACGGTTCGCTTCCCACCGGCGAAGGTGACGCGCGCGGCCTTGGCGCTTGGTTGGAGTCCCTCGCCGGCGAGCAGCACGCCGGTCTGCGCCATCTCCGCCATCAGGTTCCCCATCTCGGTGAGGAGTTGTTCAGATGGGGGGATGCCCGCCTCCGAGTCCCGGTCGGCCATGAAGTTCATCATGAAGCGCAGCTTTTTGTCCCCGGTCGGCGCGGCGTCGGGCTGCTCGACGACCGCGACCGGGGGCGGCTCCTGGAGCGCCGCGCGAAATTCCGTTTGCTGCTCGCGCCAGCGCGACTCGTCGTCGTTGACCGGGAAATCCGACAGTTCGGTGATCTGGCGAACCTCGATCTGGCCGCCGCCGTGGCTCGTGCCCGAGGCTCCGGCGGTATCAAGGGGGCAGCGCTCGGCCCAGGCGATCGCCGCTTCCCGCGACGGCACCTGGATCACCCAGAAACCGGCGATCAGTTCTTTCGTCTCGGTGAAGGGGCCATCGGTCACGGTGAGATTGCCGGCGGCGAGCCGCAGGCGCGCGCCCTTCGCGCTTGGCTGGAGCCCCTCGGCCGCGAGCAGCACGCCGGCCCGCGCCAGGTCGTCGTTGTACTGGCCCATCGCGGCGAGTGTCCGGGTATCCGGCGTGATGCCCGCCTCGGCCTGCTCGTCGCTCTTGAGTAGCAGCATGAATCGCATCGCTCTGCCTCCTTTCGATCGCGCTATTGGCAGAGGGCTATCGCGCCCCCTCGCGGCGGATTGCCGCCGACACAAGGTAGTCGTTCGGCGAGGGGCGAAATCGACAATGGGGGCTGGTGAGTTTGAAAGGTTCGACGGTGGCTGGTGCCGGTTAGGCTTTTTCCGGTAGGGGTGGGAGATCCGTTGGGTTGAACCCCTCGGCTGGAGGCCGCAGCCACGAAGTCCACCTCCGTGGACTAGGATTTACATAACCAATCAGTCAGTCATCATTCGTTGTACCTCATGAGCCTGTGAACATCAAACGTCTCTGTAAGAATTGAGTATAAGAATAAAGTTCACCGACGCGGTCTGTGGTGCCGCAACCCAGCATCAGCTTGGCAGGGCGGCGAGTTGTCGCGCGAGGAAGCGGCGCTCGGTCTCCTGCTGGGTGAGGGCGAGCGCCCGCTCATACGAGGCGCGGGCGTCCGCCGTCCGGCCCGCGCGCCGGCAGAGTTCCGCCCGCGCCGCGTGCGCCAGGTGGTAGTCGGCTAGTTCGCCGCGCGCTAGGAGGGCGTCGATCAGGACGATGCCCGCCGGGGGGCCGTCACGCATCGCCACCGCGACGGCGCGGTTCAGCTCGACCACCGGCGACGGCTCCACCCGCGCCAGCACGTCGTACAGCGCGACGATCTGGCCCCAGTCGGTCGCGGCGGCGGTGGATTCCTGCGCGTGTACCGCCGCGAGCGCGGCCTGGATGGTGTAGGGGCCGAAGCGGCGCGATGCCAGCGCCTGGGTCACCCGCGCCAGTCCCTCCGCGATCTGCGCGCGATCCCAGAGCGAGCGGTCCTGGTCCTCCAACAGGATCAGATCGCCGGTTGGCGAGGTGCGGGCCACGCGCCGCGATTCTTGCAGCAGCATGAGCGCCAGCAGGCCGACGACCTCGGGCTCCGGCAGCAGTTCGACGATCAGCCGCCCCAGGCGGATCGCCTCGCCCGAGAGATCGGGCCGCGTCAGCGCCTCGCCGGTCGACGCGGAGTAGCCCTCGTTGAAGACGAGGTAGACCACGCGGAGGACCGCGTCGAGCCGCCCCGGCAACTCGTCCGGCGACGGCACCTGGTAGGGGATGCGCGCGTCGCGAATCTTCGCCTTGGCGCGCACGATCCGCTGGGCCAGCGTGGGCGGCGCGGTGAGGAAGGCGCGCGCGATCGCCTCGGTCGTGAGGCCGCAGACCTCCCGCAGCGTCAGCGCCACGCGGGCGTCCGGCGCGAGGGCGGGGTGGCAGCAGGTGAAGATCAGTCGCAGCCGGTCGTCCTCAACGCTCTCATCACTCGCCTCCACGCCGTCATCGGCGTTGGCGTCGAGTTGCTGGGCGAGGGTCGCCAGCGAGGCGTCGAAGCGGGCACGGCGGCGCATGGCGTCGATCGCCTTGAAACGACCGGTCGAGACGAGCCATGCGCGGGGGTTGGACGGCACCCCATCGCGCGGCCACCCCTCCATCGCTGCGGCGAAGGCGTCGTGCAGCGCCTCCTCAGCGCGGTCGAAGTCACCCAGGAGGCGGATCAGGGTGGCGAAGACGCGCCGCGAATCGGTGCGGTAGACATTGTCCACCGCCTGGCGGGCTTGGGCGGTCATATCCTCAGTTTGCATCTGGTGCTGACTCGTCGAGGGACTCTGCTGTTGTCAGGTCGCCGTGGACCCGGTAGTAGATGGCAAGGCCGTTCGGGGGGAAATGGCCCTCGATGGCGGGTCGGGCTGATGTGGGGGGGGCGGGCATCGCGGTTCCTTTCGGGTTTAGGGGGGGACTGGGCGGACCGCTCCCCGCCGCCCAGGCGGCGAAGGGTTGGACACGGGGAGGATGGGACTGGCGGCGCGGCGGCGGCTCAGTCGCGGCCGAAGCGCAGGAGTGAGCGTTCGCGCGCTTTCTCGGCTTCGATCGCGCGGTCGCGCGGGTGAGCATTTGTGGAGAGCGACGCGAGCAGGGTGCTGGCGGCGTTCGCCACGTCGTCCACGGCCCGCGTGAAGGCCGCCTCGTTGGCCTGCGACGGTTTGTTGAAGCCGCTCAGCTTGCGGACGAATTGGGTCGCGGCGGCGCGGATCTCGTCGTCCGTGGCGGGCGGATCGAAGTTGTGGAGCGTTTTGATGTTGCGGCACATGGTGGCCTCCCGGGGCGCGATACGGATGGCACGATTGGTATGGGGGAATCTGAGCATCTTGCGCTGGCCGGTGTCAAGGGTGGGGGTGGGTGGCTGCATCATCTATCGCAAGCGCGGCCATGCACCTACCCCTTCCGGCTAGGGCGTGTCCCCAGTTACTGGGGACACGCCCTAGCAAGCCCGATGGCTACCTCCTCGGCGCATACCGCAGCGCGACCGCCCCCGAGCCGAACTCCAGCCGGCCCACGAGCGTCAGGTCGAGATGCGTCGATAGCCCCGCGAAGAGCGTCGGCCCGTGGCCCGCGAGTCTGGGTTGCACCACGAACTCGTATTCGTCGATCAAGCCCAGCTCCGCCAGCGCCAGCGGGAGCGTCACGCCCCCCACGAACAGGCCATTCCCCGGCTCCCCCTTGAGCCGTCGCACGGCCTCCCCCAGATCCCCGCGCACGAGCTCCGCGTTCCAATCGGGTCGGTCCAGGGTGCTCGACACGACGTACTTCTTCGCCGCGTCGATCGTCCGGGCGAACGGTTCCATCCACTCGGCCATCCCCTCCGGCCGCACGCCCGTCGCCGGCAGCCGCCACGCCGCCTCCATCATTTCGTAGGTGACCCGGCCAAAGAGGAGGGCATCGGCCTGCGCGAGGCGCTCGGCCCAATGACGATGCATCGCTTCGTCCGGCGTACCGGCTCGATGATCGACGCACCCGTCCAGGGTGACGTTGATGGCATACCGCAGGGGTCGCATTGCGTGCACCTCCCATCGTTTCAGGCGTTGAGCGCTAGGGCATGTCCTCAGTTAGAATGGGTGTTACGCGCCTCAACTAGGAAAGTCCGCTTGACATACATCGCTGGGGCAGCCGGTGTTCACGGTTCGCGGCGACGGCGTGGCGCTGACTCGCCGCGCCGTGCAACGTCAACCACGCGGTACGGCGGTTGGTACCGCCAGAAGAGGCACGACGTGCAACAGTTGGACCGGCGAACTCCAGGCTGACGGAGAACACGCCCTAGGAACGTCACCGCGGGTGGTCCTTGACGCCGTAACGCAGGTAGACCACACCGTTGCCGAAGCGCCGCTCGTCCAGCAGCTCAAGATCGACGCGCACATCGTCTGGAAAGAACGGATTGCCGCCGCCGACGATCGCCGGCCCGACGAAGAGCTGGTATTCGTCGACCAGCCCAGCCCGGATAGCCTGCGCCGCCAGGTGAGGACCGTTGACGGCGAGGTCGAGGTCGGACTCGGCCTTCAGCTGCCGCACCGCCTCCGGGTCGAACGTCCGCTCGATCCGGGTCCGCTCGCTGGCGACCGCATTCAGCGTTGCGGAGTAGACAATTTTGTTCGCTGCCCGCCAGAGCCGCGCGTACTCCAGGATGAACGGCCGCTGGTCGGGCTCCGTGTGGGTAGAGTCTCCCAGTAGACCATCGTCTCGTACATCCGGCGGCCATAAAGGTGCGTGCCGATTGATCGCATGAGCTGGTTGATGAACTCGTGCGACTCCTCCTCCGGGGCGCCCCAGCCAAAGTTGCCGTCCGGATTGCTCACGAAGCCGTCCAGTGACGTGATCATCGCGTAGATCAGCTTGCCCACGGGGCCTCCTCACCCTTCCCTGGTATGCATCACGCCGTGAGCGAGACCAACCCACCGGCCTCACCCTCCCCATCAGTCGTCGATCGCCCCGTAGGCCGAGGTCCAGAAGTCATGATAGAGGTCGTCGAACGGGGGCAGGCGCTGGGTCATCAGGATCGCAACGAGCCCCTCTTTCGGGTCCGAGGCCCAGGAGGTGCCAAGGCCGCCGTCCCAGCCGAATCGCCCTGGCACCGCCGCGATGTCGTCGCGACTGGTGATGATCGACACGCCGAAGCCCCAGCCGCGACGGTCCAGGAAGATGGGGACCGAGGCGGACGCCGCCTTCTGCGCAGGCGTCAATTGGTCGGTCGTCATCGCCTCGACCGCGAGCCGCGACAGGATCTGCTCGCCGCCATGCTTACCGCCGTTCAGCAGCATCTGGCCGAACGCCAGGTAGTCGTCGACCGTCGAGACCAGTCCCCCGGAGGCGTTCGGGAAGGCGGGCGGCTGGCCCCATTGGCTGTCATCGACACCGTCATAGAGCGCGAGCCCCCCGGTGGTGGGGGCGACCTGGTAGCAGGTCGCCAGCCGGTCGAGCTTCGCGGTCGGCACGCTGAAGCCGGTGTCGTCCATGCCGAGCGGCGCGAAGATCCGATCGCGCAGGAATGTCCCCAGCGACCGGCCCGAGGCGCGCGCGAGCAGCACCCCCAGGACGTCGAAGCCCATCCCATACATCCAACCCTCGCCCGGCTGGAGCATCAGCGGCAGCGTCGCGAACCGGCGGAGCCACTCGTCCGGCGAATGCGGTGTCGCCGGCTTCGGTGGCCCCATGCCCAACTGCTGCTCATCCACGGCGGCCAGGATCGGATAGGCGTCCGGCGATCCCATGATGAAGCCGAAGCCCATCCGCAGGGTCAGCAGATCGCGCAGGGTGATCGGTCGGTGCGCGGGAACCGTGTCATCGAGCGGCCCGTCGAGCCGCCGCAGGACGCGGCGGTCGGCCAGCTCGGGCAGCAGCCGATCGACCGGCTCGTCGAGGCGCAGCTTGCACTCTTCGATCAGGATCAGCGCCGCGACGGCGGCGATCGGCTTGGTCATTGAGGAGATGCGGAAGATGGTATCGCGCCGGATCGGGTCGTCGCCGCCGAGCGCCTTGGTGCCGATCGTCTCGACGTGGGTCTCGCCGCGTCTGCTGATCAGCGTGACGATCCCCGGCACCTCGCCACGCTCGACATGGCCGGTCATCACGTCGCGCATCCGGGTGAGTCGCGCCGTGGAGAAGCCTCCGGTGGTCATCGCCTATGCCCCCTGTTCTCGCCCATCAATACTGCGAGTAGGCGCGCTTGCGCGGCGACGATTGCCCGCCTCATGCGCCTGTATGCCCGATGATCGCCGCGATATCGTCGCCCCCGTAGGGCGAGAACCACCCGTCAAGCGACTCGAGCACCCGGTCCAGGGCGATGTTCTCCGTGACGATCAGGTCGCGCATCTGCATCCTCCTTGTACCCGCCGTGGCATCGGTCCCCCTCCATCCTTGTTCCCGCCAGCGCGCCGCCAGAACCCCCATGCGGCTGTCGCGAACTGTGTGGCAACGCTAATCGTGGGCGGGGCGTTCCTGCACGATCCAGCCATTGCCGTCGGGATCGCTGAAGGAGAGGAATGCGTTCCAGGCACCGCCATGCCCGTCGCGCCGGACGCCATCGACGAAGTGGAAGACCTCGCTGACCGCGACGCCGCGCTCGACGAGTTCTGCGCGGGCGGCCGCGATGTTAGGGACCACCAGTTGCACCCCTTGCAGCGAACCCGGCACCGATTCGGTGAGTCCGGTGCCGATGGAGATCGAGCAGGCCGAGCCGGGAGGCGTCAGTTGCACGACGCGAAACGTGTCCGAGAACTGGCTATCGAGATCGACAACGAAGCCGCACTGCTCGCCGTAGAAGTGCTTCGCGCGATCGACATCCGACACGGGGACGACCACCACTTCGAGCTTCCAGTCCATGTGCTCCCTCCTATCTGATTGAGCGTCGGGCTGCCCAGGCGATCGTGCCAACAGTTGCCATTACCCCTGCCACAAGCCTCGCCCCGCCCGGCGGGGCGTCGCGGATCAGTTGTCCGCTGACGGGGACGTGTCGAGGAACGGCGTGACCGCCGCCACCAGCGCGGGGGAGGAGAAGATGTCGTAGTGCGTTGCGGCGGGCAGGATGGCGAGCCGATGTGGGGTCATCCCGGAGCGATCCCAACTGCCGTCTCGCTGGCCGCCGCCGAGGAGGCCGAAGAACTCCGCGGCGTGCGCGGGGCTGACGCTGTCGGCGTCCCCGAAGACGAGCATCGTCGGCATGGTGAGCCCGGCCACACCCGCCGACCAGTCGTAGTCTCGCCGCAGCAGCTCGCCCATCTTGGCCCAGAGGGTCGTCCAATCGTCCGGGCGGGGGGCGAGCCGAGCGTAGAGCTCGTACAGCGGGGTCTGCTTCATCGGTTCGGCCGCCGCCGCACCCAACTGATCCATTCCGGCGAGGCTTTCCGGGTACCACGCGGCCCGCTTGTGGGGCGTCGAGACGACGACGAGCTTGTCCACCACCTCCGGGTGTCGGATGGCGGTCTGGAGGGCGACGGCCCCGCCGAGGGAATAGCCCATGACCGTGGCCGTGCCGAGTCCGAGGTGCGCGATCAGCGCGGCGATGTCGTCGGCCATACTCTCGATTCGCAGCGGGCGGTCGATGTCGGCGGTGCGCCCGTGGCCTTGCAAATCGACCGCAATGATCTGGCGGGTCGCGGCGAGCGCAGGCAGTAGTTCGTCAAACATCTCGGTCGCGCCGAAGCCGCCGTGGAGCAGGATCAGCGGCGCGCCGACCCCGTGGACGGCGTAGTAGAGGTCGAGGCCGTTCACCGGGGCGTAATCGCCGATGGGGTTCTTTTGGGCTGTCGCGGTCATCGGGGCTCCTTTCTGGTGAGGCGGGGGGGCCGGGGCTGAAGACCCGGCGAAGGGCCTGCGGCCACGAGGTCCACCTTCGTGGACTAAGATGGCTTGGGCGTTGGGCGACACGGCGAGCGCGGACGCGGTTCACGCCTTCGTTTCGGGCGGGCAGACCAAATCACGCTCGCGGGTGCGGTCGAGCCATTCGGTCAGCAGGGCGTTGAAGAGCGCGGGCTGTTCGTGCGGGAGGCCGTGGCCCGCGCGATCCAGCACGGCGAAGGTCGAGCGCGGGTAGTGCGCGAGCCAGTCCCAGGCGGCGGCGTACCCGACGACGGAGTCCTGGCGTCCGGCGAGGATCAGCGTCGGCTTGGTGTAGGCCGATCCCGACGCGGGCGACTCGCGCAGCGCCCAGCGCCGCTGGATCCGTTCCAGGGCGGGCAGATCGGCGAGGGCGACCCCCGGCCCTTCGCGCTCACCGAAGCGCCGCAGCGTCTCCGGCGTCTGCACGACGAGGTAGTTGTGATACTCTGTCTCCAACGCCGGGTCGAGGATGCCGTCCAGATCGCCGCCCTCGTGGAGGACAACATGCTCGGGGACTTCGCCCCCACCGCCGATGACCTCCGCGCCGAGGGGGCAGATCAGGCACAGACCCGCGACCTGGCCCGGTCGCCGACCCGCGATGGTGCGCGCCAGGTAACCGCCGTGCGAAAGGCCGACGAGGAGGAACGCCTCGTCGCCGATGACGGCGTCGATCAGTCCGAGCATCGTGTCGAGGAGGTCGTCGGAACTGGCGATCGTGTCCGGCGCCGGGGTGCGGCCCATGCCCGGCAGGTCGGGGTAGATGCGCCGATAGCCGGGGCGGTCGTCGAAGAGCGGTTCCAAGCAGCCGGTCATCAGGCGATGGTCCACGAACCAGCCGTGCAAGGCGAAGATCGGTGTGCCGCCGCCCCGCTCGACGTAATGGACCGGGATACCGTTGACCAGGGATACCAGCATCCGGCTGTCGGGGTCCGGTGCGGGCGGCTGCGCGCCCCTGCTCGCGGTCATGATGAGCCCTCCTGTCGTGGTGTTGGCGCGGGTGGCAGCCCGCCGATACACCAGCGGGGGATAGCGGTGGGGTGGGCCGCTCCCGGCAATCATGCCCGGCGGCCCTGGACGATGTGTCCCAGGCCACCGACCGATCGCGTCAACGCCGCTCCTTGTCGAACAGCTCCCACGCGCCCTCGGAGATCACCCGCACGTCGCCATCGGTCACGGCGATGGCCGTCTGGTCGTCAATGGCATAGAGTGGCACGTCGAGCGAGGTCGCCGAGCGGGCGAAGCGCGCCAGGGTGGCGGTGGGGAAATAGTCGGCGTTCAGGTGCGGGCGGATGACGAACGGGACGAGCCCCAGCGTCCGGTCGCTGCCCGCCCCCGGCGGAGCGTCCTCCTCGTAATCGGCATCCCGGTAGACGCCGCGCTCCGCGAGCACTGCGGGGTCCGCCTGGAAGCTGTGGGTGGCGACCATACTCTCGGCGCTGACGCCCACGTAAACCTTGTCGCGCAGGAGCGCCGGGAGTCGCGCGCCTAGTCCCGATTCCTGCATCCAGTAGTTGAGATACCCGCCATTGCCGCCGCCGACGATGATGCAGTCGGTCGCCTCCAGGGCAGGCAACCAGCAGTCTTCCGGGATGGTCGGGAGCGCGGTCAATTCCAGCGCCCCGTACTCGGCCCAGCCTTAGGTCCAATTCCCGCAAGATCAGCCAGGAATCGTTGACGCCGCTGGGCAGGGCGTAGATCGCGGTCGGGATGCAAATCGCCTTGCACTCGGCGATCGGCTTGCCGAGTAGATCGACGAGGGCCGCGCGGATGCTGTCGTTGCTAATACCGGCGGACGTAAGCAGTAATTTCATGCGGATCGCCCCTCTCCCGCCTCGCGGGTCGGTTCGTGGGCGAGCAGTCGCCCCGACGATCTTGGGAACAGAGCACCCGCCATCACCACTTTCGTGTACCATTTCTCTAGAGTTTTCGGTGTACAGTGTCCACATTAGAACATGCGTTCATATTATCAGAGAAGGCGGGTGCTGTCAACAGGGGGGAAGGCGATGGAGGGCGCGGACGCCAACCTACTACGGCGCGACACCTATCGCCACGGTGACCTGCGCCGCGCGCTGCTCGATGTCGGCGTCGCGCTGGCGCGGGCGGGCGGGCCGGACGCGGTCGTGCTGCGCGAGGCGACCCGCCGGGCGGGCGTCGCCCCCAACGCGGCCTACCGGCACTTCGCTGACCGCCGCGCGCTCCTGCACGCCGTCTGCGCGGTCGCGCAAGCGGCGCTGGCCCTCGCGATGGAGGCGGAGTTGGCTGCGGCACCGGATGGGGCCGACGCCGCCGACGTGGCGCGCGCCCGGCTGCGCGCGGTCGGCAACGGCTATCTGCGCTTCGCGCAGGACGAGCCGGGGCTTTTCCGCACGGCGTTCGCCGTTCCCGAGGCGCTGGGGAGCCTCGCCTTCCCGCCGGGGGTCGGGGCGGGCGGGCTGACCGCCTTCCAACTCCTGTCCGCCGCGCTGGATGGGCTCGTTGAGGCCAAGGTTCTGCCCGGCGAGCGCCGCCTGGGCGCGGAATTCCTGGCCTGGTCGGCGGTCCACGGCCTGGCGATGCTGGCCATCGACGGTCCGCTGCGCGGCCTCGACCGCGCGCAGACCGACGCGGTCGGGCAGCGCCTGTTGGATATGGTGGAGCGGGGACTGTAGGCCACGATCAGGGCCGGGGACGACCCCGCGAAGGCGCACTATTGCATGGACCGCTCCCATTCGCCACCATCGGGAGCCGGTTCGGGTCATCGTGTCCGGCCTGCGCGCTCGGTGACTTTCCAGCGTGTTCACGGTCGCGCGAGGTTTCCGAGCCAGCGGGCGAGGGCGCTGCCGATCGCGTCGGGGTGGTCTTCGGGCAGGAAATGGGTGCCGGAGCCCAGGTCAACGATCGTCAGGTTGCTGAGGGTGCGTTTGCACCAGGCGACTTCGGCGGGGCCGATGACCGCGCCGGGGTGAGCGTGGAGCAGGAGTTTCGGGATAGGGCTGGCGGCGAGGGCAGCGGCGTTGCCGCTCACGATGGCATGGACATCGGCAGGGGAGCCCTCGATCGGGATCTCATTCGGCCAGCGCCAGAGCGGTTCGCGGTCTCGCGGTTCGCGGTAAGGCGCGCGGTAGGTGGCCATCTCTGCGGCGGAGAGGTCGCGCTGGACGCCCGAGGGCAGCACGGCCTCGATGAAGAAGTTGTCCTCAATCACCAACGTGCGCCCGATGGTCTCGGTGCGGAGGCGTTGGAACATCGCCCGCGCGCCCGCGTCGAAATGGCTCCAACTGTCGATTGGGCGAATATGACCTTCCATAAATGCAACCGCCCGCAGGCGCTGGGGGCAGCGCGTCAGGAAATGGAGGCCGATGGCGACGCCCCAATCGTGCATGACGAGGGTGATCTCGGTCAGGTTGAGGGCGTCGATGAAGGCGTCGATGAAGGCGATGTGATCGGCGAGTCGATAGGCGATCTGCGGCTTCCCGGACCGGCCCATGCCGATCAGATCGACCGCGATGCAGCGCCCGTGCCCGGCGACGTGGGGGATGACATTGCGCCAGAGGTAGGACGAGGTGGGGTTGCCGTGCAGGAAGAGGATCGGGTCGCCCGCGCCTGCTTCCAGGTAGTGCATCGGGGAGCCGTTGACGGCGATGATTTTCGAGGCAATCCCCGCCGAGATGTCGGCGCGACTCATGGACTCACTCCGTTCGCAGTCGGTAGTCGGTAGTCGGTAGAGGATTTGGAGTAAGGCAAGGTGCTCGGCTTCCTCCGTCACTACTACGGACTACGGACTACGGACTACGGACTGCCCCCTCATGGCTGCGTGGCGCGCGGTCGCCAGGGGAGGCGGCGTATGGCGGCGAGGTCGCCGAGGGTGAGGAGGTGCCAGAGGGCGAGGACGTGTTCGTGGGTCGTCGGCTCGGGGAGGTCGTATTCCGCGATCGTGTCGTCGGGGTCGCCGGGACCACTGAAGATGGTGTTGCCGCGCGCGTCGGTGGCGATCGACCAGTCGTGATCGCCGTCCCACCAGGCGAGGGAGACGTCGTCGCGCTCGGATGAGGCGGCGAGTTCGGGATCGTCGGTGGCGAGTTCTCGGAGGACGACGAGGCATTGGGCCTCGGTCGGGTCGGTGATGCTGTCGCCCCAGCGGTCGGTGAGGGTGGTGCTCATCGGTGTGCTCCGGGTGGTGAAGTCGTGAGTCGTCAGTCGTGAGTCGTCAGTAATAAGTGGCGAGTGCCGAGTGGCGTGAATGGGCCTCTCCCCACCGCTGCGGATAAACCGGATGCATCCTGCTGCAAGTCAGGACAATGCCCGGCGGCGACCCTGCCCTACAAGGAAGGGTGGGGCTGGTTGTGCGGGGCAATTGTACATGGGGTGGCCCCTTGCTTGATTTGGATTCTTGGTGCGTGAGCAAGGAGGGTCTGCGGGTGGCGTGGTAGGGGCGGGGCGCGGACCCGCCCGGTGTTAGCTGGATAGAGGCCCGGCCCTGAGAATCTTTTCAGGGCCGGGCGAGCCTGGTGGGCGCGAGGGTTACGCGTCAGTGGTCGAAGTGCCAGCGGGTGGCACCGAAGGGCTCGGTGGTGGCGACACCAAAGGCGGTGTGGATCGTGAAGCGATAGGGGTGCCAGGGAGGCGGGCCGGCGCTCGGGGCGCTGAACGGTGCATCCAGCGCGTCGCCCCGGACCTCCGCCGGCCAGCCGCCCTCACGGTACAGCCCGGCCAGTAGTTCCAGCGTGGGCTGATCCGCTACCATGACTGCCCTCCCCTCCAGCACGAGGTCGACGCCCGTCGTTCGGACAACAAGCGTGCAGGCCGGGTTTGCCGCGAGATTGCGGGACTTGCGCGTCCCTCGGCCACTGGTGAAGTAGAAGTGGCCATCCAGCCAGCGGGTGCCGATCCCGGCGGCATGGGGTCGGCCATCCGGGCGGACGGTCCCGAGGACGACGAAGAACTCGCCGCCGGGTACATCGGGCTGCGGCGGGCCAACGTCAAGTTCGTCGCGCGCCCTGCTCCACGGCAGGGCTTCGGCACCATAGCGATCGAGGTTGGTAGTGGCGATCGGTGTGCGCTCGGTCATCAAAGTCCTCCTGTACGGGACACCCTGGCGGCACCAGCGGTGGGGCGGCGGCTTAGCGGTCGAAGCGCCAGCGAGTTGCCCCCCACGGCTCGGCGGTCGCGACGCCGACGACCGTGTCGAAGGTGAAGCGGAAGAGGTGCCACGGCGGCGGGCCGGCACTGGGCGCGCTGAACGGGGCGGTCAGGGCATCGCCCGCGACTGCGGCGGGCCAGCCGCCGTTGCGGTAGATTGCGGCGATCCGCTCCAGCGTGGCCACGTCGCTCACCCGCACGGCAGTCCCCGTGAGACTGAGATCGAGCCCCGCCACCTTGACGGCGATCGTGCAGGCCGGGTTGACGGCCAGGTTGCGGGCCTTGCGCGCGGCGAGGTTGCTGGTGAAGTAGAGATCGCCATCGAGCCAGGCGGCCCCGACCCCGGCGACGTGCGGGCGGCCCCCAGGGCCGATCGTGCCGAGGAAGTGGGTGGTGTCGGGGCCGGTTGCACCTTTCGCGAGTTCGGCGTGCGCCCGGCCCCACGGCAGGGCCTCGTGGCCGTAGCGATCGAGGTTCGTCGTCGCGGTCGGTTCGCGGTCGGTCATCGGTCCTCCTCTTCGCTCGCGCGAGCTAAATGCCGTCGGCGTCGGCCCGTTGCCGACACCACATAGTCGTTCAGCGACACCCACGATCGACAGAGCCTGATCGCGCGCCGATCATCGTTGTGGGCTCGGGGTATCCGTGGGCGGGGTGACGACGAAGAGGCGGGCGAGTGAGGGGAGGAGGAGGGCGAGGCCGGTGAGGGCGCAGATCGCGCCGCCGACGATGAACGGGACGCCGGGCCGGAGGAGGTAGAGGAGCCCCGCCCCGACGGAGCCCATCAGACGACCGGCGGCGGTGGCGGTGGCGAAGTTGGCCTGGACGCGCCCTTGCAGGCCCGGCGGGGTGGCGTCCGCGAGGAGGCCGTCAAGGACGCTGCGCCCGACAGCGGCGATCCGCCCCTCGACCGAGCAGGCGACGAGCAGGACGACCGGGGCGAGGGGGAGGCCGTAGAGCCCGTAGGCCAGGCCGATGGCGATCGTGGAGATGACGATCAGCCAGTAGCGACCGCGGCGATGGGTAGGCACGGGCATCGGTCGGACGGACAAGGTGGTTGGAGGTAAGGGCATATTGCATACGCCCGACCCACGTCAACTTTCTACAAACGTTCATGGATAAGCGGGGCGGCAGGGCGTGGGCAATACGCGCCTGCGTCATTGTAGGTGGGCGGCTGTTGGTAGACGTGAGGGCATTCCTGGCCGGGCTTCGCAATCCACATGACTACTTGCCTGGATTAAGGCGAAGATTGGTGCCGCGTCTCGCGCAGGTTTGTCGGGTTATAGGGTAGAGGAGCCCCTCCCTGCCGCGGCGGCGGCGACCCTCCCCTACAAAGTAGCATGGGGTCGGCCTTGACTAGGCTTGCGGGAGGTGGTGAAACAATCGGCTCAGGTGAGGTAGGTGGTCCGCCGTTCGGCGGTGCGGAGGGCGAAGCGCTGGCCGCGCCGGATGGTCCAGTAGGGGCCGAGCGGGTAGAGGGTCGGGTCCGGCCAATGGGTCAGGGCCTGGAAGAGGCGCTGCCAGGTGCCGTTGTGGGCGTCGGCCAGGGCGTTCAGGCAACTGGCTCGGTCGCAGACGACGGCGAGGCGGTGCGTGTGCGCCTCGTCGAGGAATGCCTGGACGGCGCAGCGATGGCAGTCTACAGCAACCTCTTGCGCGCAGACGAAACAGCGATCCGGCTGCTCGCGGAGGGCGCTCTGGGTCTGGTCAATCGTTTCTTGCCAGGCGGTGCGGCTCATGGATATCCCATCTTTCTTCACACAAGGAGGATAGTTTTTTCGCGCCCAGCCTGCATTGCAAGTTTCGGGCCGTCGCGGAGCTCGGATCGCGCGCCGATGGACGCGGGAGGCCACCAGCAGGATAACCCCGCTCCGTCGCCTCGGCGGTGCCCCTCCCCTATAAGAAGAGTGAGGACAGGCCTACTGACGGTCGAGCTCGGGACAGGCTAGTCAGGCGGTGCCGGTGCTGGTGCCATCGAAGTAGGCCCAGGCGAGCATCGCCAGGATGAGGAGGGCGATGAGGACGAGGGCTGCTGGTGACAGATCCATACGGGTTCCGCTCTCTCCGTGCGCCATGTTGTCTGCTATATAGGCACCATCAAGTATAACGCTACTATGCGCACAAAGACAATGGTCTGGACTGCACCCGTATCGCCGGACCGCGCGGCAGGCCGACTTCTCCGGTGGCGGTCGCACCTCCCCCCATCCGCTATCCTGACCGGGGGGCGGTAGGCCGGGGTGGGGGCCGCCCTGGCCTGGCGGCGGTCGGCCCCCCGCCGAGGCCCGGCCGGATCCGGCGCGATTCGGCATTGACGGGCACACCGCGAAGCGCCCCCGCGCGAGTCCCGGCTACCGCCCGCCCACCGTGTTCGAGGGCACCGACGCGCCCATCGGGAAGGGGCGACTCGCCCCGCAGCCTGCTCAGACGGGCGCACTCCAACGCCGCCCAATTCCGTGGCTACGCGCAAGACAAGCCTTGTGCTATACACAGAATAAAACCGCGCCTCTCGAGTCTGCGGACACCAAGCTCTCTGCCGGGACCCAAGCGCCTGAATCAGTCTGAGTGGGGCTGCGGCGGTGAAGGAGGACGACCTCTCCCCGCCGCTCCGGATGAACCGGATTCATCCTGCTGCAAGTCAGGACAATGTTCGGCGACGACCCTTCCCTATAGGGGCGGGTGTGGGGTGTTATCGGCTCCGTATTGTCGCACCAGGCCATCCAGTGTCATGTTGTCCCTGATGACGTCGTGCGGGATGAGGGCGTAGCGCCACGGTTTCCCGTTATGTTCCTGCGCGTGCGCCGTTGCCCGCGCGCACCAGGTCACTGCGGCTTGCTGCTTCGCCAGCACGATCGGGTCGGCCATCTGGTTACTCGCCTTCGGCTCCAGCATGTAGATCGCGTCCGCCGTCTCTGCCACGAAATCCGGCCGATATTCCAGGTGCTCGGCCCCTTGCCGGTAATAGATTTGGAACTGTCCCAGCGCAGGCTTGAACCACTTGATCGCGTCTCGCTCCAGGATCACCGCCAGCCGCCGCTCCGCATCCGAGGCGAACTTTTGCAGCGGGTAGAGGCACTTGTCGAAGCCGCCGAAGACGTACTTCGCCATGTTGCTCTTGTCCGTCGGCTCGACATTGTAGGCGCTCGGTGCCTCGCGCACCGCGTGGGTATAGGCGCTCTCCCGCAGTTCGGTGAAGCCCTTGCTGATCTCCACCTCGTAGCCCGCCGCGTCTTCCCAGTAGTGCGCCTGCATCTGACTGTGCACAAACCCCGCGATCTCCCGCTGGTGATGGCGCAACACCCGGCGCGCGTCCTCCTCCGTCAGATACCCGGTCAGGTGCTCGGTCGTCTGCCGCGCGAGGTCGTAGAGCAACTCCGCGTGATCGTCGTAGGAGATGTCGTCGAAGTCGATCAGGCCGCTCACCACGTAATCTTCGAGCCGCTGCTCATCGACCCCGCCCAGGCCGGGCGCGACGATGTCGCGCTGCCCCGTGCGCAGGTGCTGGATCCA
>CADCWN010000105.1 GCA_902806415.1 uncultured Thermomicrobiales bacterium
CGCGCGAGTTGCGCCAGCATGGCGTCCTCGTCGGGCGCGCGGGTGGCGAGATCGTAGGCGTGGTCGAGGCTGAGCTCCGCGCGTTCCACCGCCGCCGCGAGCGCCGGCACGGCGAGGACCCGCTTGCGCTTGGAGAGCCAGGTCGGGCTCTTGCCGAGGGCGCGCGCGGCGGCCTCCTGGCTGCCCAGCTCGTCGATCAGCACGCCGATCATGTCCATCTCCTCGCGCGGGGAGAGCTCAACGCGCTGCACGTTCTCGACGCAGGAGGCGATGAACGCCTGGCCATCCTCGAGGCGTCGAACGATGACCTCGATCTCGTCGCGGCCGAGGAGGCGGTGCGCGGCGACGCGGCGCGACCCCAGGACGACCATGTAGCGATCCGGGTTGTCGGGGTGCCGGCGCACCACCGGGGCCTGCAGCAGGCCGTGCTCGGCGACGCTGGCGGCCAGCTCGCGCACGCCCTCCTCGTCCAGCCGCTTGCGCGGGTTGCGGGGGTTGTCGTCGATCAGGTCGAGCCGGATCATCTGTCGGCTATTGTCGAGGAGGCGGTCGGCCGCGCTCGACTCGCGCGGCACGCCCGCGAGGCTGAGGCGGCGGTTGGAGGCCTTGCCGAACTTCATGCTCATGCCGCCAGCACCTCCCGCAGCATCTGCTCGTGCAGGCGTCGCCCGCGGTCCAGCCACTCGGCGGGGACGGTCAAGCCCAGCTGCTCGCCGATCAGCGCCGCCGCGTAGCGGTAGTGCTGCCCCACGGCGGTGTTGCGGTAGGCCAGCGCCATCGGGACGTGCGACTGCGACTCCTTGCCGGCGTGCTCGGTGTAGGGGATCGGCGGGAGGCAGATGACACCGTACTCCTGCGCCATCTCCACCATCGAGCCGAGGGCCGCCGGTCGCAGCCCGCGCGCGTTATAGGCCATCGGCAGGAAGCCGACTACCCGCAGGTCGGGTACCCCCTCGCGCAGGTCCTCGACGAGGCCCAGGGAGCGCACCACACCGTAGATCGGCTGCGGCAGGGTCAGTGCCGTCGCGAGGACGTGCGTCGCGGCTGCCAGCGCGCTGGTCACCGAGAGGTCGAGGTCGGGCTTGGTGTCGAGGAGCAGTACGTCGAAGTCCCGGCGCAGCGGAGCCAGCACTTTGCCGAGGTAGCGCTCGCGATCGATTGCCAGCTTCTCCATCCGCTCGATGCCGCCCGCGAGCCGCGCCCCCGAGGGGACGAGCGCGCAATTGGGCATGCCCGGCACCGACCAGGGCTCGGGGATCCCGCTGGCGAGCCAGTCGCCGCTCTCTTGCCGCAATTCCTCGGGGTAGCCACAGGCTTCCGTCAGATTGAACGCTGTGTCCAGATCGACCAGGCAAACTCGGAGTCCCCATGTCCCCCAGACGCCGGCGATGTTGTGAGTCGCCGACGTCTTCCCCGCGCCCCCCTTACGGTTGACGACGGCAAGCACCGGTGCCATCTGCATGATGGTCTCCCGATCCTGATCGATGGCCGCCACCCCCAGCGTCGTCATCTCGCGCTCCCCAACATAGTTAACAGAAGCCTATATGTACGTACATCACTATAGACTAAAAACCCCAACACGTAAAGGATTTTCTTTCGGTTCCGAAATTTCTCTTACCGATAGATCAGCCGAAAGCCCAGATGCTTTAGCCCTGGGATGAAGGCGTACCGCATCCCCCTCTGCTGTTGATACGAGTGGAACATCAACAGGAAAGCCGCTATACTTGCGCCATGAAACAGGAGTATCGGCGCAAGGAAACCAGCGTCTTCCTCATCAACTACCACTTCATCTTCTGCCCGAAGCGGCGGCGGAAGGTGCTGGTAGGGCCGGTGCGCGAACGACTCATCGCGCTCATCCACGAGACGGCGACCGAGACTGACTGCGCGGTGCTGGCGCTGGAAGTCATGCCCGACCACGTTCACCTGTGCGTCTCGGCACCGCCCGACCTGGCCCCGAACCAGCTTGTCGGGCGCTTCAAGGGCAAGAGTTCCCGGTTCTTGCGCCTGGAATATCCCTACTTGCGACGGTTGCAGAGCCTGTGGACCCGCAGCTATTTCTGCGCCAGCGCCGGGAATGTCTCCGCCGAAACGCTAGCGCAATACATCGCGGCACAGACGACGAAGGGCTGAGCGATGCGGACCTACATCTACAAATTGCGCCCGA
>CADCWN010000106.1 GCA_902806415.1 uncultured Thermomicrobiales bacterium
CGATTCGCACGCCCATCGCGGGGCGGTTCGATCGTGGCGATCTTCCCCCGCTGTGCCACTCGCCACCGCGCCCCGCTCAGGATAGCGCATCTCGCGCTCGCCGTGTCCCTGAGTGATGTGCGAAAGATACTTGACACGTCAAGACTAAAGGTATATATATATTTTAGCCTCATCCCGGGCGCACCACCGGGTGGGCGTGGTTGATTGGTAACGGTCAGCGACGGTCAGAAGGAGGTGTGACATGGCCCCCCGCAATCCCTCGCCCCTCGCCTCGATGTTCACCCTGCACGAGGCCCTCAATCAGCTCTTCGAGCAGGATGTCACCGGGCCCGTCTCCGGCATCGGCGGCGCAGGACTAGCGCAACTCCCACTCAACGTCTACGAGCTTGATGACGCCCTCCACGTCGAGGCGCTCGTCCCCGGGATCAGCGAGGAGGACATCCAGGTCAATATGGACCGCGGCGTGCTGACGATCGCCGCCAAGCGCCAGGGCCCGGCGCAGGGCAACCAGCGCTGGCACCTCAGCGAGTTCGGCGCGGGCAAGTTCACCCGCGCGCTCCGGCTCCCCTACCAGGTCGATCCCGACCACGTCACGGCGCAGTTCACCAACGGCATCCTCAGCCTGACCCTGCCGAAGGCGGAGAGCGCCAAGCCGCGGCAGATTCGGATCGGCGGCGGCCAGCAGGCCCAGCTCGAGGGCGGGGAAACCCAGGAGACCGGGAAAACGCAGAAGACCGGGAAAACCAGGAGCTGAGCCTCGCATACCAGGCTGCTTAGCATGCACCACGCGCACCGACCGCCGGCCCGCCCGGTCCGCGGCGTGGGGCGCGAGGAGGGAGGCGCGATGACCGGTCCGCTCGGCACGACCGCGGGCACCTACACGCTCGCCGAGTTGGCGGGGCTGCTCGGCGAGGATCTGCCCGAGACGGCGCGGCTCCTGGAGGAGCACGGCTACCCGGTGCCCGACGGGGAGGAGCGCCTCCCGCTCACCGCGGAGGAGTACCGGGAGCTGCTGGTGCCCGCCCCGCTGGTCGCGGATGACGCCGCGGAATAGGCGGCGGGCGGGTTGCCGAGGAGGGGCGGGGATGGGACCCCCGCCCCGGCCCGCCCTGTCCCCCCGCCGCCGAATACCACCTTCCTCGCCACCCCCTTCGCCATCGACGCCCTGAGCGCCCTGGTGGCCGACCTGCTCGCCAAGGCCGACGCGGGCTACTGGTCCGCGCAGTAGTCGCTAGGGGGCCAAGGGCGCGGCTGGGACGATCCGCACGCCCATCGCGAGGCGGACAGATCGATAGATCTTTACCCCGCTGTGCCACTCGCCACCGCGCCCCGGCACAGCGTAGCACGACGCTCGCGCCGCCGGGGTCGCATGGCCCGCGTCGTCCCGCCGGGTGCTATCCTGGGGCGACGAAGGAGCCTGCCCATAGCGGGCGGGCGGGCAGTTACATGAGCCGAGGGGGCGTGATCGGGCGGTGCTCGGACGGGACCGATAAGCCCGTCGCCCCTGGTTGACGCCGGGCCGATACCCCTAGGGGGCACGCGGCTTGCAGGGGGTGCGATGGTGACGATGGGGCGTGGACGAGCGCACGATAACCCGGGAG
>CADCWN010000107.1 GCA_902806415.1 uncultured Thermomicrobiales bacterium
CGACGCCGCCGTACTCGGGGTCGGTGAAGCCGCCGTGCGGCACGATCTCGTGCCTGAACTTGCGTCCGTCGCCGAGCACGGCCCCCTCCGCCGCCACGGCGCCCTCGTAGGTCGCGCTCTGGACCAGCATCATGCGGCCGGTCAGGTCCCCGGCCGCGAAGACGTGCGGGGCGCTCGTCCTCAGGGCGTCGTCCACCGTCACGTAGCCGCGCTCCGCCTCCACCCCCGCAGCCTCCAGGTTCAAACCCTCCGCGTTGCCGGGCCACCCGACCGCCATCACCACCGCCCCGACATCGAGAGACAAGCCCTCCCCGCCGCGCGAGTAGAGCAGCCGGACGCCGCCGTCCGTCTCCTCGATCCTCTCCACGCCACCGATTCCGGCGACAATCTCGATGTCCCGGCCCGCGAAGGCCTCAGCGATCCCCTCGGAGACCGCGAGGTCCTCGCCGGGCAGGATGCGCGGCGCGACCTCCAGCAGCGTCACGCGCGCCCCGAACGCGGCGAAGACCGAGGCGAGCTGGCAGCCGGTGGACGACGCGCCGACTATCGCCACGGAGGGGGGAAGACGCGTCATGCCCCACACGTCGCCGTGCGTGAGGGCGTGCTCCGCGCCGGGGAAAGGGAGCCTGCGCGCGTGTCCGCCCGCGCACAGGACGATCTTGTCCGCCTCCACGTTCGTCCCGTCCTCGAGCGTGAGCGTGTGCGGGCCGGAAAACCGGGCTTCGCCCGCGCGGTGGAAGACGCGCGTGCCCGACCCTTCGAGGCGGCCCTGCAACTGCTTTTTCTCGTGGACGTCGTAGACGATGCGCTGGGTGCGGTTGAGGAGCCGGGCGAAGTCTACGCGCGGCGGCTCCCCGATCAGGCCGTAGTCGGCGAACTGTTCGGCGTCGCGCGCCAGGCGGGCCGCGTGGGCGAGCACGCGGGTCGGGACGCAGCCGTCGTTGGTGCACGTCCCGCCCATGTGCCCGCGCTCGACGAGTGCCACCTCCGCCCCGAGCTCGCGCGCCCTGAGGGCCGCCGTTACCCCGGCCGGCCCCCCGCCCACTACGACCACCTCGAACCTGTGTTGGCTCACCATCGGATATCTCCTTCCTGGCCCGAAATGTTTCGTGCCGGGCCTTCGAATGCGGGCCTCTCGCGGCGAGGGTTCTCCGGCGCCGCCGCATCGTCTTGCAGAACGCCGGTTCCGGTACCCACGCCGGCTATCTCTTCTCTTTGCCGCTGATGAGCCCCCTCCTGTAAGGAGCCGCTCCCATACCGTCTCCGACCTCGATCACGTCATCCTTCCTCGCGCGGAACCCTCTTCGACGGATCCCGACGGTGCCGCGTAGATGCCGGTGCGCTCGGCGGCGGCCAGCGATGCGTCTTCCTCCCGGACGAGGCCGATTTGCACGAGCGGGCGGGGCAGCACGGCGTCGAGCACCCAGTCGAGCCCGACTCGCAGCCAGTGCGGCGTCGAGGGCAGCGCGTAGAGGTGGTAGGCCAGCGTGGCGGCCTTCGCCGCGATGCCGGACATCTCCACGCCCAGGGACTTCACTACGGCGTCCTGCCCACATCTTGTCGGGCAAGAGCGCTTGGAGCACGCCTTCACCCACCGTTCGGGCGCGGCCCGGCGACGAGGAGCGCCGCCGCTACGGCGAGGGCGACGATGATCAACGCCGACTGCGCTACTTGGTCGGCGCGCGTCGGTAGGTCGCCGACGTGGACGAGGTGGTAGACGACGTGCGGTGCCTGCCAAGCCACCGAGGCGAGTCCCGCCACCCTCACCAGCGCGACCGTGGGGCGCAAGAGGGCGGCGAGCAGTACGACCGCCATAGCGAGTTGGAGCCCGCCGACGTCCCGGATCAGGTGCTCGTTGTATGAGCCGTCGAAGGACGCCCAGCCGCGGCCGAACGCCGGGAATCCCTCCCACCACGAGGCCGGAGCGAACTGCGCCCACGGGCCGACCAGCAGCGACACCAGTAGGAGGAACAAGAGCCCGGCCCTCGCCGGCCACCTTCCCGGAGCCGTACGCCGGTCTTTTTGGGCAGCCTCTCGTGCTTCTATACCCTAACCTCCTTCTCCTTGGTACTTCTCTTGCGTCTGCCAACCTTTTGAGCTGTCGCGGTGGGGCGCAGCGACCAGCTGCGAACCGATCATGCCCGCGGAACCAACAACAGCGATATTCATGACTTCCTCCTTGCCGAAGGTTTGCAATTGCCACCGTCCGAAGCGGAGAGGCCTGCTTCGGATCTCTCCGCCTAGGCCGATCAATCTCCCTCGTCGATGAATGCCAGCAGGTCTTCGTTGAGACGATCCGTGTGCGTGACGGGCAGGCCGTGCGGCGCGCCTTCGTAGACCCTTAGCGTCGCGTCCTCGACGAGCTTGGAGGAGAGCATCGCCGAGACGGCGATGGGCACGATCTGGTCGTCGTCGCCGTGGACGATCAGCGTCGGCACGTCGACCTTCTTCAAGTCCTCGGTGAAGTCCGTCTCCGAGAACGCCTTGATGCACTCGTACACGTTCTTGAGGCCGGCCTGCATCGCTTGAAACCAGAAGGCGTCCTGGACGCCCTTGGAAACCTTGGCATCGGGCCTGTTGGCGCCGAAGAAGGGGCCGCTGGCCCAATCCCTCCACAATTGCGACGCGTCGGCGGCTACCTGGGCGCGCAAGTCATCGAAGGCTTCCTTCGGCAGGCCGTCTGGATTGGCCTCCGTCTTCAGCAGCAGCGGTGGCACCGCATCGACCAGCACGGCCTTGGCGACCCGGGAGGTGCCGTAGCGCCCGATGTAGCGGGTAACCTCCCCGCCGCCGGTGGAGTGGCCGACCATGACGGCGTCGCGCAAGTCGAGATCTTCAAAAAGCTGGGCGAGGTCGTCGGCGTAGGTGTCCATCTCGTTGCCACCCGAGGGCTGGCTCGAGCGACCGTGGCCGCGGCGGTCGTGAGCGATCGTGCGGTAGCCGTTCTGGGCCAAGAAGACCATTTGCGACTCCCAGGCGTCGGCGTTGAGCGGCCAGCCGTGGCTGAAGACGACCGGCCGCCCTTCGCCCCAGTCCTTGTAGTAGATCCGGGTGCCGTCTTCGGTGGTGATTGTGGTCATGACTTTGCCTCCTTTTCGTAAGTGGGGCCATCGACTAGGTCGCCGCCTGGTTTGCCGCTGTACCAACACCGGTGTCTACAGATACGTCGAATCATCCAGTTCACCCCTTTCGGACTCGTTGCCCATCTGGTGGTCTCCTTTCGGGCCGCTCCTCGGGGTACGGCCCAGGTCGAGCCCCAATCTACGGCCCGGTCGGTGGGGCGGCATCGGTCATCCGACTGGAAATCCCGCCGGCGAAGGGGGCGCCGGGACCGGGGAGCGTCGGTCGGATTACTGCCCAGGCGGTGGTCCATTTGGTGCGCGCGACCGTGCGGAAGGTCTCATGCTCGCCCCCTTGGGCCAACGGGATCGGTGACGCCTTCCCCGCTTCCCTTAGAGTCGCGTAAAGTTGTGCCAGTGCATACAATAATCACCAGCATGGCAACGTCGCAGACCGCAACGCACGGCGCCGACGGGGGTCCGATCTTCGGCCGCGAGCGCGAGCTCGCCCGGCTCGAACGGTTGGTCGACGGACTCCCCGAGCGCGGCAGCGCGCTGCTGGTACGGGGCGAGGCGGGCATAGGGAAATCCACCCTTCTCGCGGCGGCCAGTCGGCGCGCGGAAGCGGCCGGTATGCGGGTGCTGCGCGCGACCGGCGTGCAGTCCGAAGCTCGGCTGCCTTTCGCGGGCTTGCACCAGCTCGTGCTGCCGGTGCTGGATCGTGCCGAGCATCTGCCCGCGCCGCAGCGCACGGCGCTACTGGCCGCCTTCGGCATGGTCGAGGCTGAGGTCACCGATCGATTCCTCGTCGCGCTCGCCCTGCTCGAGTTGATCTCCGACGTCGCCGAGCGGGCGCCGCTGCTGGTCGTCGCCGAGGACGCCCAATGGTTGGACCGCTCTAGCACCAACGTCCTGGCCTTCGTCGCCCGGCGCATCGAGCACGAGCCGATCGCCCTGCTCGCGGCGAGCCGCGAGGACGAGGAGAGCCCCATAAACGACGCTGGGCTCCCCACGTTGCGGCTCGGCGGCATTCATGACGCGCCGGCCGGAGAGTTGCTCGACGCGCACCATGGACAACTCGCGCCTACGGTGCGCGAACGACTGTTGGCGCAGGCTGGAGGCAACCCACTCGCGCTGGTCGAGCTGCCGGTGGTGTTGGGAACAGACGAGCGCGGCGGCCGTTCCCGACTTCCCTCGCCGCTGCCGCTGACCGAGCGTCTGGAGCAAGCGTTCGCCGTCCAGGCCGCCAGGCTGCCGGCGGACACGCGCGCGCTGTTGCTGCTCGCGGCGGTAGACGATCGCGGCGTACTGGGCGAGATCGTCGCCGCCGCGAGGGCGATCGACAACAGAGAGCAGACGGCCGAGGGCTTCGTGCCGGCCATCGACGTCAGACTCGTCGAGGTCGCCGGCACACGGATCGCCTTCCGCCACCCGCTCGTGCGCTCGGCGGTCTACCAGGCGGCCAGCCTCGCCGAGCGCAACGCGGCCCACTCGGCGCTCGCGACGGTGCTCGCGGACCAGCCCGACCGGCAGATCTGGCACCGGGCGGCGGCGCTCGTCGGGCCCGACGAGAGCGTGGCCGCGGCGCTCGAGGCTGCGGCCGGGCGGGCGCGGCGGCGGGGCGCGATCAGCGTGGCGATAGACACACTCGAACGGGCGGTCGAGCTGAGCGAAGATCGGGCGGGCAAGGGACGGCGGTTGCTCGACGCCGCAGAGCTGGCTTTCGAGCGTGGCCGTCGGGATCTCGTCGCGCGGATGGTGACGGAGGCCGAGGGTATGCAACTGGGCACCGCAGAGCGCTACCGCGTGACGCTCATCCGCGCGATGTTCGACTTCTCCGTACCCACTGATGCCGCCGGCCTGCGCGACATGCTGGAGGTCGCCACGCAGGCGGCGCGGGGAGGCGACGTCGAGACATCAGTTAGCTTGCTCACGCAGGCCGCGCAACGGTGCCATTGGTCGACCCCGCGTGAAGGAGTGCGCGAACTGGTCGTCGACACGGCCCTGCAGCTCGGGATCGCAGACGAGAGTCCGGACTTGATGGTGATCCTTGTCCTGGCGGATCCCGTCCGCTGCGGGGCGCGGGTCCTCGACGCTTTGTCGCGCCTTGCGCCCGACGGCGGCGGAGACCCGAACGCCGCGCGCCTTTTCGGCCTGGCGGCCAGCGTAGCCGGGGACTTTGAGGCTGCGGTACCCTTGCTGACCGCAGCGGTAGGAGGCCTGCGCACGCAGGGCCGGTTTACGTGGCTCTCGCATGTGCTCACGATGCGCGCGTGGGCTTACGTGCACCTGGGAAGGTGGGACCTCGCAGCGGCCGACGCGGAGGAGGCCGTCCTGCTGGCAGAAGACACCGGGCAACAGGCGGCGGCGGCAAGGGCAGGCGCCGCTAGAGCTATGCTCGCCGGGATACGCGGCAAGGCCGAGGAGGCGGAGGCGCTCGCCGGCGAGGTCGAGCGCGTCATGCTGCCCAAGGGGATGAACGCCGCCATGATGGACGTCCAGCTGGTCCGCGGATTCACGGCCCTGGGTGTCGGTCACTACGGTAACGCCTACGAACACCTGATTCGCCTGTTCGAGCGCGGGGACCCGGCCTGGCACGAGATAAAGCGCTGCTGGGCGATCGGAGATCTCGCGGAGGCGGCGCGCCACAGCGGACACCTCGAGGAGGCCCGCGCCCTGCTGCCCGAGATGGAGGCCATCCTCGGTAAGACGCAC
>CADCWN010000108.1 GCA_902806415.1 uncultured Thermomicrobiales bacterium
CATCGGCGAACCGCGCGCCAGAGGCGAGGATCGTCGCGCCGATCGCCGTGACGGTGCGCGGCGCGATCGCGTTGCAATCGGCGTAGAGCAGATCCTTGCCGCGCGCCGTCCCCTCGCGCCCGATCGCCGCCGCGACCTGCCCCGCCACCCCGCTCGCCTCGGTCGGCACCAGCACGCAGAGGAGGAGATCGGCCTCGCGCACCAACTCTTCGGGCGTCGGCACATCCTCGAATCCGGCCTGCGCCGCCAGGGCGCGCGTGCGGTCGCTGCGATCAGCGAGGCAGGTCAACACGCGCAGACCGCCCGCGCGCAGGGTCGCGCCGATCGCGTGGCCCATATCGCCGGGACTGAGGATTCCCACCGTGCGCACCATCGTCGCCTCCCTTCCGTATGCCGTCCGTGGACAGCCACCGTACCGTGATCCGACGCGGGCCGCAACTCGGGCCGCGCCCCCGTGCACTCAGGAAGGCGCATTCGCCCCTTCAATATCGCGACCCGGTCGGTGCTCCTCCGCCGTGGAGAGCAAGTGCACGATTCCCCACCCACCGAGCAAGGCCAACGCCGCGAGGCCGAGCACCGCGCGCGGGCCCATGACGCCCGCCAGGATACCGCCGAGCAGCGGGCCAAGCGCATTGCCGAGCGAGAAAGCGCTACCGGAGATGCCGAATGCGGCCCCGCGGCTGCCTGGGGGGACGAGTGCGCCGAGTGAGGCATTCGCCCCCGCATTGAGCCCACCGGTGAAGATTCCAGCGAGGCCGCGCAGCCCGATCAACGACCCGACACCGCCGACCAATGCCTGGAGCCCGGTCATCAGTCCGGCCCCGGCGGTCGCCCAGCCGAGGATACGTCGCTGCCCGATCCGATCGGCCGCCCGACCGCAGAGGATCGCCCCGAGCGCCGACGTGACGCCGCCGATCCCGAGGACGAGCCCCACCATCGTGGCAATCCTCGTGGAGTCGGGCGAGAGTTGCTGCACGAAGATCGGTAGCACCGGCGACATCAGTTGCAGGGAGAACTGGATGAGGAAGATCAGGGCGATCAGCAGGACGAGCGGGCGGGAGGTACCGACGGCGCGCAGGCCAGCTGCCAGCCCCGGCCGCGCCCCCGCGCTCCCCGCCGGGCGGCGCGACTCGGTGATCCCGAAGAGGACCAGCGCGCCGGCGAGGAGCAGGAGGAGCGCGCCGCTGCGAATCCCCACCCGGTAGGAGAAGGTGTCGGCGAGGAAACCGCCGATCGCCGGGCCGATCGAGATGCCGACGAAGACGCCGGTCTGGCACAGCCCGATCGCCGTCCCGAAAGACTTGCGCGGCGCGAGCCCGGCGACGAGGGTCACGATCGCGGTATTGACGCCGGTGAAGCAGCCGAGCAGGAGGAACAGCGCGGGGAGGGTCTGCACCTGGCCGACGAAACTGATGACGACGTAGAGGGCGCCCCCGCCGAACAAGGCGCGGCAGACCATAGGCTTCGCCCCGTAGCGGTCGGCCACCGCGCCCCACAAGGGGCTACAGAGGGTGACCATGATCGCCTGCGAGAAACTGAGCCCCCCGGCCCAGAGGGCCGCGCGCGCCGGATCGGCGATCCCGAGGGTCTGGATGAACAGCGGCAGGAACGAGGCGGCACAACTGAAACCCATCATCGAGAGGAGTTGCGTCGCGACTGCCAGGGCCACGCCGCGACGCCACCCCGGCGCACCGTCGTGATCGTGCGTGTCCGTAGCCATCCCCCTTCATCTCACCGACGTAGCGCCTTTGCTCGAATCGACGACGCTCGGTGAAAGTGCGACGTCATGGCCGAAACCGTCGTCCGCCACAGCGAGGGTATCGCACCCCACCGGTTATCCGCAACGGAAACCAACGGAAGCCCGCAGTTGGGTGGTGCTCAAACGGGGACGACCGCCTGGCGATGGCCCAGGGTAGGGCTCTGTGCGATAAGACGTCGCGAGCGGTGTCCTGTCGCGGTGTTGCGCCGGATCTGGGCAGATGGGGGATTCCGGCCACAAGGATCAGCGTGGGCGTAGCGCTCCCTGGGGACGCGAAGTGGGGGGAGGCGGCGGGCAGACCCCGCCCGCCCCGCTAACAACCGCGCGGATGATCCGGTAGCGATAGCCCTGCGCCACCAGGAACCGCTGTCGCCGGGACGCATGGCTGACCTCGGCGGGGTGGTCGGCGACGATGGCGTAGAAACGGGCTGGTTCGTGGCTGTCGGGTTTCGGGCGGATGATCCTCCCGAGACGCTGCGCTTCCTCCTGGCGGGAGCCGTAATTGCCCGAGACCTCGATCGCCACCCGCGCATTCGGCAGATCGAGCGCCGCATTCCCGACCCGCGAGAGGACCAGCACCGGCTCTTCGCCCGCGCGGAAGCGCGCGAACAACACCTCGCGCTCCGGGCGCGGCGTCTCGCCGCTGACGAGCGGGGCCGCCAGTCGCGCCGCCAGTTCGCGCAGTTGGTCGAGGTACTGGCCGATCACCAAGATCCCCTCTCCGTGGTGTCGCCGCACGAGACGGCGCACGACCGCCCACTTCTCCGGCGCGCTGGCGACGATTCGGTGGGACAACTCGCGCGTGGCGTCGGGGGCCAGTGGCACGCGGATCTCGGTGCAGGCGACCGGCGCGATCCACCCTTCCGCTTCCAATTGGCTCCAGGGGAGATCGAAGACGGTCGGGCCGATCAACGCCGCGAGATCGGCCTCGCGCCCGTCCTCGCGGATCGGGGTGGCCGTCAGGCCGAGGCGGCGGCGCGCGGCGAGATCGGCGGCGAGGCGAAAGCCGTCGGCGGGCAGGACGTGGGCTTCGTCGAAGATGATCAGCCCCCAATCGTGACCGCCGAGCCGATCCAGGTGTACGGCCGCGCGCGCCGCGTTCATACCGCGCGCTGTTTGCCGTGCCGTCAGCATCTGATAGGTGGCGACCGTCACCGGGTAGATGACTCGTTTGCGCGAATCGTACTCGCCGAGCGATCCGTCGAGAATCGTCGTGAAAGCGCGATAAGCCGCCAGCCATTGCTGTACCGATATAGTGTTCGGACACAAAATGAGCGTGTGCTGGCCGAGCGCCACGCTGGCACCGATCCCGATAACCGTCTTGCCCGCGCCGCACGGGAGCAGGATGAGCCCGCTACGGTCGGGGGCGGCAGCGGTCCCTTTCCCCACGAACGCGGCGATCGCCGCGCGCTGATACGGTCGCAGGTTCACCGCCGACGACCAGGCGAGGGGGAACGACAGGCCGTCGAGGTAGCCCGCTTCGTCGCGCACCGACCAGCCACGTCGCGCTAGGTGTGCTTTCAGGGGGCCGCGCTGCGACGGCGTGACCGTGAAGCCGTCTGCGGCCATAGCGTCGGTCGCGGCGATGAACTGCGGCACCAGATCGGCGTCAAGGCGGGGGAGCAGCGCCGGATCATCGGCGCGAAGGCGTAACGCCCCGCCCTCTCGCACCAGGCGCAGCCGTCCGTAGCGCGCCATCGTCTCCCCGATGAAGCGCTCGACCGCTGTCGGTAGCGGCGCACGGCTGGCACGCTGGAGGAAATCGACGATCCGCTCCGGGGTGACGCCCGCCGCCGCCGCGTTCCAGAGGGTCTGACGGGTGAGCCGATACTGATGGAACGCGCCGGGACATTTTTCGAGGATGGCGAAGCGGCGCAAGGCATCGGCGATCGAGCGCGCCTCGCGGGAGGCGAGCGCGAGGATGAGGCCACCGTCTTGCTGGATTATGAGCGCGGGTGCGCCCGTTGCTTGTTCCATCTTTCCCGAGAATTCCGTTCGCCGCCGCGTCCGTTCATAGTGTACCTCTACATGCAGTCAGGTTCAAAACCGCCCGTTTATGGTATACTTGGGAGGTTTGGAAAAGCGTTTGCGCCAGGTCGATCGGGTGCGCTGAGAGCAAGGAGTGTCGATGGAAATCGGGACAGTTCGGCTGGTCAATATCGAGAACGAGATGCGCCAATCGTATCTCGATTACTCGATGAGCGTGATCGTGCAGCGCGCCCTCCCCGATGTGCGCGACGGGATGAAGCCGGTGCAGCGCCGCGTCCTCTACTCGATGCACGAGATGGGGCTGCGTCGCAACGGTCGGCATCGCAAGAGCGCCGGTATCGTCGGCGAGGTGATGAAGAACTATCACCCGCACGGCGACTCCTCGATCTACGGCGCGCTGGCCCACCTCGTGCAGCCGTGGTCGATGCGCTACCCGCTGATCGATGGTCAGGGGAACTTCGGCTCGGTCGATGGCGATCTCCCGGCGGCGATGCGCTACACCGAGGCCCGGATGGCCGAGATCACCGAGGAGTTGCTGCGCGACATCGACAAGAATACCGTCGAGTACCGCACCAACTATGACGACAGCATGCGCGAGCCGACCGTCCTGCCGGCCCGCCTCCCGGCGTTGTTGCTGAACGGTGCGGCCGGTATCGCCGTCGGGATGGCGACGAATATCCCGCCGCACAATCTGCGCGAGATTTGCGACGCGATCACCTTCCTGATCGACCATCCCGAGGGGACACTGGAACAGTTGCTCGAGATCGTGCAAGGGCCGGACTTCCCGACCGGCGGCACCATCCTCGGTCGTGAGGGGATCAAGCAGGCGTATGCCACCGGGCGGGGGCGCGTCGTCATCCGGGCGAAGGCGTTCATCGAGGAAGCGGCCCGCAACAACCGCTTCCAAATCATCGTCACCGAGTTGCCGTTCCAGGTGAACAAATCGACCCTGATCGAGAGGATGGCCTCCCTCGTCAAAGAGGGGACGATCGATGGGATCAGCGACCTGCGCGACGAGTCCGACCGCAACGGGATGCGGATCGTCATCGAGTTGAAGCGCGAGGCGCAGCCGCGCAAGGTGCTGAACAGCCTCTTCAAGCACACCGCGATGCAGAGCACATTCGGCGTCAATACCCTGGCGCTGGTCGATGGGAAGCAGCCGCGCGTCCTGACCCTCAAGCGCACGATCCAGTACTTCATCGAGCATCGCCAGGATGTCATCCGCCGCCGCTCGATCTTCGAGTTGGAAAAGGCCCGCCAGCGCGCCCATATCCTCGAAGGGTTGCGGATTGCCCTCGATCATATCGACGAGGTGATCAGCACCATCCGCGCCTCGCGCACTACCGAGTCGGCGCGCAACAACCTGATGAAGGCGTACCAGCTCAGCGAGTCGCAGGCGAATGCGATCCTCGACATCCGCCTCGCGCGCCTGGCCCAACTGGAACGCAGGAAGATCGACGACGAGTACAAGGAGATCCTGCAGCAGATCAAGGGGCTGGAGACGCTGCTCGCCGACGAGCAGAAGGTCCTGGCGGTGATCAAGGAGGACATGATCTACCTGCGGGAGAAGTACGGCGACGATCGCCGCACGGTCATCCGCGAGGGCGATGGCGAGATCTCCGACGAGGATCTGATCCCGGAGATTAACGTCCTGCTGACGCTGACGAACAAAGGCTATGTCAAGCGCCTGCCTGACGACACCTATCGCACGCAGCACCGCGGCGGGCGCGGCGTCAGCGGCCTGACGATGCGCGAGGAAGACGATGTCCAGCACATCATCTCCTGCAACACGATGGACACCCTCCTTTTCTTCACCAATCAGGGGCGCTGCTACTCGCTGAAGGCGCACGAGATCCCTGATGCCAGCCGCACCGCGAAGGGGACGCCGATCGTCAATCTGCTGACACTGCAACCCGACGAAGTGGTGACGATGCCGATGGCGGTCAAGGACTTCTCCGGCGCGAGCTATCTGGTCTTGGCGACGCGCAAGGGGAAGATCAAGCGCACCCCGCTGAGTCAGTTCGCACAAGTGCGCGCGAACGGCCTGATCGCGTTAGGGATCGACGAGGGTGACGAGCTGGCCTGGGTGCGGATGAGCAAGGGCGATCAGGATGTGATCGTCGTGACGGCACAGGGCAAATCGATCCGCTTTGGCGAGACGGACGCCCGCCCGATGGGGCGGCAGGCCGCCGGGGTGACGGCGATCAGGCTCGCCGCGGGCGATGTCGTCGTCGGGATGGATATCGTCGAACCTGGGCGCGATCTCGTCTTCGTCTCGGCCAACGGTTTCGGCAAGCGCACCCCGATCGACGACTATCCCCGGCAGGGTCGCGGCGGGAGTGGTGTCATCGCCATGCGAGTGACCGATAAGACCGGGCTGCTCGTCGGTGCCCGCATGGCGACGGTCGAGGACAACCTGATGATGATCACCCAGAAGGGGATCGTCATCAGGATTCAGGGTGAGCAAATCTCGCGGATCGGCCGGGCCACGCAGGGTGTCACCCTGATGAAGGTCGGCAAGAGCGACCGCCTCGTCTCGATGGCGCTGGTCGATAGCACCCAGAACAACGGCGAGGATGGCGTGGCGGACCTCGAAGCGCTCGAGGTCGTCGCCCAGGCGGACTAAAGCAGGCGGCTTGCGGGGGGTGGCCGATCCGGCCACCCCCCGTTTTCGTTCACCATCCTGCCGGTGGAACCGATTGATCATACCCGCGCAGGGCGGCAGCGCAGCAGTGCCACCTTGCACCGGAACCAAACGTGCTGGTAGGATACGTCTCGGCTAGGTACCCCGACGCTGGAGTGTCGTCACCTTCGCGAGGCACGAGGAGGATCCCGATGAGGCACCTGTTGAAGAACCCAACGTTCGGATGTTTCTTCAACGGGAGTGCCATGCATGGCAATTGTCAATATCGGGAGCCCGACGCATACTCATGCCGGTAAATCAAGTCTGACCGCGCGGCTGCGCTACGCCGCCGGGGCCAGCGACGGATCACCCTCGAACAACCTGATCGACGCGCCCGGCCACCCGGCTTTCCTCGCCGAGGTGGAACGGGTGTTGCGCATGCCCGCTCGCGCGCTGATGCGGGCATCGCAGCGACCGCGTCCTCCCAACCTCCTCTTCGTGAACAAGGAACCACCCAACAGCAAAGAATACCCGCCGCCCGATGCACGGCGGGCCTAGCACCATGCCGTCCATTCGGCACTAGCCGGGCGCGAGTGCAGGTGCGCCGAGGGCTGCGCGCCTTCACTGAGAGGCGGTTGCTGCTGCGCGCGGCGTTCTTCAGGCCAATGTACTCGGGGCTGTGCCAACCGTGCGCGGCGAGATGAGGAGTTCCCTGTGCAAACGCTGAACCGCTACTGGCGGCTGTTGGCCCGCTATCTGCGCCCACAGCGGTCACGGATGGGGCTGCTGGCGGTGATCCTCTGCGGCACGATCGGTATGCAGGTGGCCACGCCGCTGGTGGCGAGCAGCTTCATCGACCGGGCTACTGCCGGCGGGTCGCTGTCCGAGTTGATCGGGCTGGCGCTGCTGGCCCTGGCCCTGGCTCTGGCGGGGCAGGGCGGGGCGGTCGCCGAGACCTACGTGGCCGAAAATGTGGGCTGGACGGCCACGAACGCGCTGCGCGCCGACCTGATCACCCACCTGCTGCGGCTGGATCCCTCGTTTCACACGGCCCACACGCCGGGCGAGTTGATCGAGCGGGTAGACGGCGACGTCGCCACCCTGGCCCGCTTCTTCTCGCGGTTCGTGGTCTACGTGCTCGGCAACGGTATCCTGGTCGCGGGTATGCTCGGTCTGCTCATCCATGTGGACTGGCGGATTGGCCTGGGGCTGACCGCCTTTGTCGCGCTGGCCTTGATCGCCATGCTGCGCATCCGCGCCCTGGCAATCCCCTCCTGGGCCGCTGAGCGCCAGGCCAGCGCCGACTTCTACGGCTTCCTGGGGGAATACCTGGCCGGCCTGGAGGATATCCGGTCCAGCGGTGCCGGCGCATTCGTGCTGCGCCGCTGCGCCGAGGTGATGCGATCGTGGCTGGCCGCGACGCGCAGGGCACAGATGCGAGGCTACGCCCTGATCGCCACTAGCCAGGGGCTGTTCGCGCTCGGCACGACGGTCGCCTTCGCCCTGGGCGCCATCCTCTTCCGGTCCGGCACGCTGACCATCGGCACCGTCTATCTGGTCTTCCAGTACACCGCGATGCTGCGCCAGCCGACCGAGCAGATCCGCAACGAAGTGCAGGAGCTGCAACAGGCGGACGCCAGCATGGGTCGTGTCGAGGCGCTCCTCGGCACGACGCCGCGCCTGGGCGATGGCCCCGGTGCCGCGCTACCGCCGGGACCACTGGCGGTGGAACTGGACGGCGTTTCGTTCGGCTATGCGACAGACATCCCGGTCCTGCACGGGATCAGCGCGTGCGTGGAGGCCGGCCGCGTACTCGGTGTGGTGGGGCGCACGGGCAGCGGCAAGACCACCCTGACGCGGCTCCTCCCGCGCTTCTATGATCCGCTGGCGGGCGTGGTGCGCCTGGGGGGTGTGGATCTGCGGGAAGTGCGCCTCGCGGCGGTGCGCGGGCGCATCGGCCTGGTCAGCCAGGAGGTCCATCTCTTCGACGCCAGCGTGCGCGACAACCTGACCCTCTTCGACGACGACGTGCCGGATGACCGGATCGCCGACGTGCTGGAACTCCTGGGCCTGGCCGACTGGCTGCGGGCGCTACCGCGCGGATTGGACACCCCCCTGGGGCCAGGTGGGGCTGGACTCTCTGCCGGGCAGGCCCAGGTGCTGGCCTGCGCGCGCATCTTCCTGCGCGATCCCGACGTGGTGATCCTGGACGAGGCGTCCTCGCGCCTCGACCCGGCCACGGAGCGACTGGTGCATACGGCCTTGAGTCGGTTGCTCGCCGGTCGCACCGGGATCATCGTGGCGCACCGGCTGTCCACGATCGAATTCGCCGACGACATTCTGGTCCTGGAAGACGGGCGGGTGCGCGAGCACGGGCCGCGACTCGCCCTCGCCGCCGATCCGACCTCGCGCTTCGCCGGGTTGCTGCGGGTTGCCACGGAGGAGATCGCCCTATGAAACCGCCCCCGACCTGGCGCTACACGTTGCGGATGGCCCGTTACGCCCCCTGGCTCTACCTACTCCACGCGGCGCTGTGGAGCACGATGAACCTCTTGTCGCTGCTGCCGGGGCTGATCGCCCGCGCCTTCTTCGATACGCTCACCGGGGACGCGCGCCTGCCCGCCGGCACGACGGGGTTGCTCCTGCTGCTGGTGGTGATTGCCGTGGGCCAGATGATCTTGTGGCTCATCGCCGGCTTTGTCGAGATCACGCTCCGGTTCACGGCGAGCGGGCTGGTGCGACGCAACTTGCTGCGGCACATCCTGGACCGACCGGGCGCGGCCGCGCTGCCATACTCGATCGGCGAGGCGATCAGCCGCTTTCGCGACGACGCCTATCAGGCCGAGGACAACCTGGATTGGACCGACGAGATTCTGAGCCAGGGCCTGTTCGCCCTGGTGGCGTTCCTGATCCTCCTGCAAATCAATGTCCGCATGACGCTGGTCGTCGTCCTGCCCCTGGCGCTCGTGGTGGCGGCGGCGCGGTGGGCTAGCGTCGCGCTAGGCCGCTATCGCGAGGCCAGCAGCCGGGCCACCAGTCAGGTCACGGGGGCGATCGGCGATCTCCTGACCGCGGTACAGACGGTGCAGGCCGCCGGAGCCGAGGGGCGAGTCGTGGCCCATTTCCGGCGGCTCAACGAGCAGCGCCGCGCCGCCGTGCTGGCCGATCGCCTGGCGACCCAGGCGCTCAACGCCATCACCGGCAACACGGTCAGTGTGGGTCGGGGGCTGATCATGCTGCTGGCCGCCGGTGGCCTGCTCGATGGTAACCTGACGGTGGGCGACTTCGTCCTCTTCATCTTCTACCTGGACATCATCGCCGACTTCACCGACGGGCTCGGTCGGTACCTCGCCCAATACCGTCAGACCGGGATCGCGTACGCGCGCATGGCCACCCTGTTAAGCGGTGCCCCCGCGACCGCGCTGGTGGCATCCACCCCGCTACACCTGCGCGGCCCCCTGCCCTCTGTGCCGCCTCCGCCCGCCGCGACCGAACGGCTGGCCCTCGTGGAGGCGCGGGGGCTGACCTATCGCCACCCCGGCGCGCCCGCTGAGGCGTATCCGGGGCGCGGTATCGCCGCAGTGGACCTGCGCCTGCCGCGAGGCACCCTGACGGTGGTGACCGGGCGCGTCGGCGCGGGCAAGACCACGCTCTTGCGGACCCTCCTGGGCTTGCTGCCGCGCGAGGCGGGCGAGATCCGGTGGAACGGGCGGGTCGTGGACGACGCGGCCTCCTTCCTCGTGCCACCCCGCGCGGCGTACACGGCGCAGGTGCCGCGCCTGTTCAGCGAGACGCTCGCGCAGAATATCCTCCTGGGGCTACCCGCCGATCCCACAACCCTGGCCGCCGCCGTGCGGGGTGTCGTCCTGGAGCGCGACGTGGAGGCGCTGGAGGAGGGGCTGGCGACGCCGGTGGGCACCCGTGGCGTCAAGCTCTCGGGGGGGCAGGTGCAGCGCGCGGCGGCGGCGCGGATGCTGGTACGTGGGGCCGAGCTGCTGGTGATTGACGACCTCTCCAGCGCGCTGGATGTCGAGACGGAGGGGGTGTTATGGGAGCGCCTGTTCGCCGACGGGCAGGTGACGTGCCTGGTCGTCTCGCACCGTCGCGCGGTGCTGCGTCGCGCCGATCATATCATCGTGTTGAAGGAGGGTCGGGTCGAAGCCCAGGGTTCCCTCGCCTCCCTACTGGAGAATTGCGCGGAGATGCGATCCCTGTGGCACGACACCGACGATCCCGGTGTCCTGGTGTAAGAGAGGGTCGAGGATATGCCGCTGCAACGAAGCCGCATATCCGGCCAAGTTAGGGAGCAGAGATGATTCTCGAGGTGGCCATGCTGCACCTTAGGCCCGGACAAGCCGACCAGTTCGAGACGGCATTCCGGGAGGCATCGGCGATCATCGCGGCCTCGCCCGGTTACCTCACGCACGAATTGCAGCGTTGTCTGGAGGTGCCCGACAAGTATCTCCTGCTCGTCCGCTGGGAAACGCTGGAAGATCACACGGTCGGCTTTCGCGGCTCGATGGCATACGCAGAGTGGCGGCAACTGCTCCATCACTTCTACGAGCCGTTCCCCACGGTGGAGCATTTCGCGCCAATCACCCTCCCGACCACTTGAGATCCTAAATAGCGGCACCACTCGACGCCGCGTGACATAGAACACTGTTAGTCTCTGCGTCCTCGCGTCGCCGGTCGCTATGGTAGGCTGTGCGCGATCGGTTGGTGCGCATGGAGAAAGGATAGGAGGGTGGCATGGCGCAGCGGAAGGTGCTGATTACCGGGGCGACCGGTTATGTTGCCGGGCGTCTGCTCCCCGGCTTGCAGGGACAGTACGACCTCACCCTGGCCGACGTGCGCGGCACGCGCGGGGATGGCACGCCGGTCTCTGGCGTCAAGGTGGCCGATTTCCTCCGCGACGATCTCGACACGCTGCGACCGCTCTTCCAGGGCCAGGATAGCGTCGTCCACCTCGCGTTCAATCGCGACCCTCAGCCGGCATCGAGTGGCGCGCGGCTCGCGGCGGCGAGCGCTGCGGGCAATACGTATGAGGCCGAGCGCGCGAATATCGATCTCGCCTATCGGGTCTTCCAGCTGGCGCAGGAAGCCGGGGTGCGGCGCGTCGTCGTCGCCTCCTCGAATCACGCCGCCGACTGGTACGAGCACCTGATCCACGCCGGCGCGCTGGACGTCGTGCTCCCCGGGATGCTGCCGAAATCGGACAACTGGTACGGCTGGGCGAAGGCGTGCTACGAGCACCTCGGCTTCGTCTTCGCCACCGGCGTGGGCGGACGGCGTGTGGAGAATGTCCACCTGCGGATCGGCGCACCGCGTGAGATCGATCCCGCGACGTTCACCGTTGAGCAGACGCAGGGGTATCGGCGCGACCTCGGGGCGTATCTGAGCGCGCGGGATCTGCAGCAGCTGGTCGTCAAGTCGATCGAGGCCGAGTCGATCGAAGACGAGCACGGTATCCCCTGGCAAGTCTTCTACGGGATCTCCAACAATGCCCGCGCCTTCTGGAGCATCGCCAACGCGCGCCGCGTGATCGGCTATGCGCCCGAAGATGACAGCGAGGTCCTCTTCGCCGAGGATATCCGGCGTGTCCTGGCGGATGTGCCGGGTCGGACCTACCCGTAAGCGGCGTGGTACAACGCGTCCCCTCGGCTCATAGTGATTGCCGAGGGGGCGCGTTCTCGTCAGTAAGCCTCGGGTGACCACGTTCCCGACGCTATGGGCGCGGCTCATCCGGGACGAAGACAGCGCTCAACACCGTGCTGGTGAACTCATCGGCCAAGCAATCCATATGGACGATGTCGTGGAGCGTACCGTTGAGAAACGAGCATTGCCGCCGCCGCCCGAACTCCTTGAAGCCCGCCTTGCGGTATGCCGCCTGCCCCGCGAGATTGAACGAGTCGGTCGTGAGCATGACGCTATGCAAGCCGAGGGCGGTGAAGGCATAGTCGAGCATCAGCCGCGCGGTCTCGGTGCCATACCCTTTGCCGCGCGCGTCGGCCTCGCCGATCAGGATACCGAAGGTGCAGGTGCGCGCGCGCCAGTCGATGTCGAAAAGATTGGTGTGGCCGATCGGTCGCCAACCGGCACGCTCGTAGATCGCGAACCAATGCGCGCCGTTGCCAATGGCCCACTGCTCATAGCTGGCGGTGGCCTGCTCGATCGTGATCGCGCGCGGCATCTCGCCGAAGGTGCGCTGCACCGCGAAATCGCCGCGCCACCGCGCGATCAGGGGGATCAGATCCCGGTGGAGCGGCCCGAGCGCGATCTCCTCCCCTTCTATCGTGATTACCGGCTGTTCGAGTGTATTTATTTGGGTGGGCATAGGTTTATCCCTTCTGGGAAGCAGTAATAATTTTTGGGATATGTCGCGAAGATACTGCCGCGTGGGGCGGTCGTATGGTAGAGTCCCACTCGATGCCGGGCACATCCCGGCGCGGCTTCCCGGGGAATAGTATCCGATCCTATCCGCGCGGATTGCTGGTGAAGTTTGTTGGAGGGAGAAAACAGAGGATGGCTGACACCGAACGCACCCTGATCATCGTGAAGCCTGACGGCGTCCAGCGCGGACTCGTCGGCGAGATCCTCGGTCGACTGGAGCGACGCGGCCTCAAACTGGTCGCGCTACAGTTCAAGCAGGTGGAGCGGCAGTTAGCCGAGGAGCATTACGCCGAGCATCAAGGCAAGCCGTTTTACGACGGGCTTGTCTCCTACATCATGAGCGGCCCGGTCGTCGTCGGCGTCTTCGAAGGGGTCGCGGCGGTGGCGACGGTGCGCAGTTCCGTCGGCGCGACCAATCCGGCGAAGGCCGCACCCGGTACCATTCGCGGCGACCTCGGCATCGAGATCGGGCGCAATTTGATTCACGCCTCCGATGAGCAGCCCGGCAGCGCCAAGCGCGAGGTCGCGCTCTGGTTCGGCCAGGGTGGGCAGCTTGATTGGTCGCGCGACAGCGACCGCTGGATCCGCGAATAACTTGTACGACATGGCCGGGAGTTGGGGGAGGGCCGATGCGATAATCGCGTCGGTCCTCCTCTTTTCTAGCTGATTACTGACCGTAGCGTCCTCTCAGTTGTTTGGGATATGTCGTCCGTGGTTCGACTGGCTTGCTGTAGCGACTGCGGCGCAGGTTCAGCCTATGCTGGGACTTCTCTGCTGTCGCCGAGTGTCGATGGGGCGATTCGCGGCAACGGACGTGCGAGAGCGCCCGTGCTAACCACATTGCGCCGGGTGGGCGACAGGGGAGGGATGAGAGTGAAAAACGACGATTGGCCGGAGGAGTTGTGGATCGTCCGCCACGCCGAGAGCGTCGGCAACGCCGCCCGATACGCTGCGCTCGCCGCCGGGGGGCTGACGATCGCGCTGCCCGCCCGCGACCCGGACGTGCCACTCTCGGAGCGCGGCGTGGAGCAAGCGCGCGCCCTGGGCCGCTGGTTCGGCGGCTCGCTCTCCCCCGCTCCGCCCACGGCGGTGCTGACCTCGCCGTATCGCCGGACCCGTGAGACCACCGCGTACCTGGCTGCCGCCGCCGGGTGGCCGATCTTCGGGGCGCTGGAAACCGGTGCTCCGATCGCCGGGTCCCCTGCGGAGGCTGACGGCGCGGGCGATGGGGCGTCGATTCCGCTGATCGTGGACGAGCGGCTGCGCGAGAAGGATGCTGGTCGCCTGGAAGGGCTGACACGCGCGGGAATTATCGAGCGCTATCCGGCGGAGGCGACCGCCTATGACCACCTGGGCAAATTCTACTACCGCCCGCCCGGTGGCGAGAGCTGGTGCGATGTGGTGCTGCGCCTACGCTCGCTGGTCGACGCGCTCCGCGCCGAGCACGGGGGTGGGCGCGTGTTAATCGTCACGCATCAGGTCATCGTCGTCTGCCTGCGCTACGTGCTGGAGGGGCTGGACGAGGCGAGCGTGCTGGATCTGGAGCGCCCGGGCGAGGTCGCCAACGCCTCGGTGACCAGCTATCGCCGGGAAGGCGATCGGCTCGCGCTCGTGTCGTTCAACATCGTCGCGCCGCTCGAAGCCGAGGGCGCGCCGATCACCGCCGAGCCCTCCGCGAGCTATCCACCGACACCCGCCGCCGAGCAGGCGGCGACCGACCGGGGAACGGGGGTAGCTGAAGAAGGGGACCATCCTCCCGGCCAGGCCGACGTGGCGGCGACAGCCCCCCCAGAGCGAGGGACGACCGCCCACTCGGGCGACAGCGATCGGGAGTCACCGGGCGACGAGCCTCCCGCCCGATCGGGCCACGCGGCACCGTGCGTCATCACCCGGCGGCTCCTGGCCCGCTGGCCCCTCCCGGCAGCGGACACGGGCGACGACAAGGAGGCCCGTGGGCGCGTGCTGATCGTCGGCGGCGACGCGCGCGTGCCGGGCGGCGCACTCCTGGCGGGCACGGCGGCCCTCCGCGCGGGAGCGGGCAAGCTGCAGCTGGCCGTGGCCGAGGCGGTCGCCCTCGCAGTGGCCGTGGCGATCCCGGAGGCGCTGGTCGCCCCCTTGCCCGCCTCGCCGAGCGGCGCGCCCGATCCGGAACGCGCGACGGCGCTGGAGGCATACTGTCGCGCGGCCAGGGCGATCGTGATCGGACCAGGTCTGGTCGAACCCCCGGCGGCGGGCGCGCTGGTGGAGCGGGTCGTCGGCTGGATGGAGGGCGGCAACCTCGTCGTGGACGCGACCGCCCTGGCTGGGGTTACGGAGGGACTCGGGCGGCGCCTCGGGGGGCGACTCATCTTGACACCCAACGCGGGCGAGATGGTCGAGTTGCTCGGCTGGTCGCCCGAGCGCGTCGCGGAGGACGCGGATCGGGCGGCACAAACGGCTGCCGAGCAGTTCGGCGCCATCGTCGCCCTCAAAGGCCGCGAGACACGGATCGCCGAACCAGGCGGGGGGATATACCGGAACCGCGCGGGGAATGTCGGCCTCGCCGTGTCCGGCTCGGGCGATCTCCTGGCCGGGATTGTCGGCGGGCTGCTCGCGCGGGGTGCCGATCCCTTGTTGGCAACGGTCTGGGCCGTCCATCTGCACGGTCTTGCTGCAGATATTCTGGCACGGACCGTCGGGCCGCTCGGCTTCCTGCCGCGCGAGTTGCCTCGGCTGCTGCCAGGACTACTGGCCACGCTCGCTCGTCCAGGCCCACGCCGTCAGTAAACGACGGCCAAGCAACGGTTTTACGAGCATCCGCTCGGATTACTCCTCGGTCGCGAGGGCTACGACACCATCCGACGGTGAGACGGCGCGACAACACATCGCCGCGCTCGCGCTCATCGCCCGCCGCCCCGCGCCCGCGCCCAGTCGCGGCCCTCGGTCGGTCACCCGACGTGGACGGCGGGGCGGCGCTCGGGGTCGCGCTCGGCCTTGCGCAGGACCTCGTGGGTCAGCGGGGCGATGTCCCCCTCGCCGAAGAGGATGTAGCGCGCCAGGAACTTCAGCGGGTTCCCCTCGGTCCAGCCGAAGTAGGCGTGCGGGCGGCGGCCGGTCGTGTCGCGCAGCCAGAGCAGGAAGGCGGCGATGCTGTTGGGGACCGACGCCCCCTCCGCGCGCAGCACCCGGTAGCCCCCGACCGCCTCCCCCCGGATGTGCAAGGCCGGGGCGAACTCGGAGGCGTCGCGCACCGCGACCTCCAGGAAGAGGACCGTCGCCCCGTGCGGGATGTTGTTGTCCGCCCGCTGCTCGCGCTCCTTGAGCAGGTACTCCCGCGCGTTCCGCTCGTCCGGGTGGTTCGCGATCAGGTGGATCTCCTCGCCGCGCGCCGCCTCGGCGATGAACTGCCGCGCCGCCTCATCGACGGTGATCTCGGTGACGCGCAGCTCGGTCGTCCGCCAGACGCGCGAGACCAGCGAGGTCGCGATGATGGCGGCGATGAAGATGCCGGCGATCTTGATCCCGTCCGGCTCCTCGAAGAGGACGACCGCCGTGGTGTAGACGAAGATCAAGGCGATCAGGCCGAACCCAAGGATCTCGCCGGGACGCCGACGCCGCACCGAGGAGAGGGTCACGGCGACTGTCGCCGAGGTCATCAGCGCCAGCACGCCCGTGGCGTAGGCCCCCGCCTGCGCGTCCACCTCCGCGCGGAAGACGATCGTCACGACGAAGCAGATCGCCGCGAAGATCAGGACCAGGGGGCGCGTCGCGAGCGCCCAATCGGGGGCCATGCCGTAACGCGGCAGGTAGCGCGGGACGATGTTCAGCAGCCCCGCCAGTGCCGAGGCCCCGGCGAACCAGAGGATCGCGATCGTGCTGATGTCGTAGACTGTCCCGAAGGCGTCGCCCAGGCGCTCGTGCGCGAGGTAGGCCAGGGCGCGCCCGTTGGCGGGGCCGCCCTCCGCGAAGGCTTCAGCCGGGATTAGCACGGTCGTGACGATGCTGCTGCCGCTGAGCAGGACGCTCATGATGAGCGCGGCTGTCGCCAGCAGCTTGCGCGCGTTGCGAATCCGCCCCAGCGGCTCCTCCTCGGTATCGTCGGCGTCACCCCGGACCAGGGGCATCACGACGACGCCGGTCTCGAAACCGGAGAGGCCGAGCGCCAATTTGGGGAAGAGGAGCAACGCCGCGCCGAGCATCAGCAGCGGGCTGCTGTGCGCGCGGAAGAGCGCGTCCCGCCAATTGCCGAGCAATTGCGGGTTCTCAGCGATCGCGGCGAAGCCGACGCCGATCACGATGAGATTCAGCGTGATGTAGACCACGACGATACCGACCGCGATCCCGATCGCCTCGCTGAAGCCCTTGAGGAAGACCGCAGCAAGGAGCGTAATCAGCGCCAAAGTCACCGGTACTTCATATCCTTCGAGGAAATGAGTGTAAGGATTTTCGACGAGGTGGGCGGTGGCGTCGGCTGCCGAGAGGGTGATCGTGATCACGAAGCCGGTCGCGACGAAGCCGAGCAGCGCCAGGACGAAGAGCTTGCCCTGCCACCACGGCAGCAGCCGCTCCAGCATCGAGATCGAGCCGTCGCCGTGGGGGCTCTCGCGGGCCACGCGGGCGTACATCGGCAGCGCGCCGAACAGCGTGATCAGGATGAGTACCAGGGTGGCGACCGGGGCCAAGGCACCCGCCGCCAGCGCGGCGATCCCCGGCTGGTAGCCGAGAGTGGAGAAGTAGTCCACCCCGGTCAGGCACATCACCTTCCACCAGGGGTGGGTGTGATCGGCGTGCGCCCGCTCGTAGGGCGCATCGAGTTCCTTGACCTGTCCCTTAAGGAGCCAGCGCACCAGGGGGCTGGCGGCGCGGCGCGGCGCTGGCGCGTCTTTCGGGTCGGCGCGACGATCACCCGGACGGGTCGCGGGCGCGTGGTGGATCACGCGCACGTAGCGATCGCCCGGATGGCTGCCGCGCAGGTGCGACTGATCCTCGGGCCGCGCCACGTCCGTCGGCGACAGCGGCTGATCGCCCGCCCGATAGCCGACGGCGGGGGGCGGCTTCGGCTTGTGGGCACCATTCGCGCCGATTTGCGGCGACGGTTTCTCCGGTTGTTCGGGATCCATACCCGGCGCTCCATACGTACCAATGCGGGCACTGCCCGGACAGGCGATGGCGCGAACAATCGCCTGTCACGCCATCAACTTAGCACCCGCCGTGGCATCTCACCGTAAACAGCCTCGTCAGGCTTATGATACGACGCGGCATGCGACACCGTTGCACGTCGGCGGTATATCGAGCAAGGCGTAATGCGCCGACACCATGTACGATCTCGCGCGACCTACGGTTACCCGGAGAAGCCGCGCCCGCCGCGATCGCCTTTGATGTAGTCGGCGGTGGTGATGGCGGGCAGCAGCAGGCCACCATCGACGAAGAGGGTCTGCCCGTTCATATAGGATGCCTCGTTCGTCGCCAGGAAAACGGCGACCTCGGCAATCTCGGACGGCTTCGCGGTTCGCTGCGCCACGATCCACGGTGCCGCGCCCCCATCCGTCTCGTCGTAGCGCGCCCGCTCCTCCTCCGTCTCCGCGATGTTGATGTAGCCGGGCGCGATGCAGTTCGCGCGGATCCCCAGGTGCGCCCACTCGACGGCCATGCTCTTCGTCAAGCGGTTCAGCGCGGCCTTCGCGACACCATAGGCGGTGTCGTTCGCCCAGACGCGGTCGGAATGGACGGAGGAGATATTGATGATCGCGCCACCACCATGCGCCCCCATCTGCCGCGCCGCGCGCTGCCCCAGGAGGAACGGCGCGGTCACGCACAGATCGAGCGTGTAGCGCCAGTCATCCAGCGTCAGCTCGAGGAGCGCGTCGTTACGACCGCCGCCGGCGTTATTCACCAGGAGATCCAGCCCGCCGAGCGCCCGGATCGTCTCGTCCACGACGCCAGCATCCAGCTCGGTCATCTCGGCGTGCAGGATGAGCGAGTGCCTGCCCAGCCCCTCGATCGCGCGCGCAACATCGCGCGCGCCGTCCTCCCGCCCGCGATAGGTGATCGCCACGTCGGCCCCCTCGCGGGCGTAGGCGAGGGCGATCGCCTTGCCGATACCGTGACTCGCGCCGGTAACCAGCGCGATCTTCCCTGCGAGTCGCATTCTTCCCCCCAACAACACCTACAACGACGCGGCGGTCCATGGCACGCCCGCCTGCCCCCCGGAGAACGCCGCCCTGACAGGCGCTCAGGCGAGCGAGCTACCCCCAGCCGCGAACATGATACACGTCGGGGCCGGGACGTGCGCCCGCTGCGGCGTCGGGGCCAGCAGGCCGGTCTCCTGATCGATCCGGAAGCAGACGATGCTCGCGCTATTCTGGTTCGCGGCGTAGAGGAACCGGCCCGCCGGATCGATCGCGAAGTTGCGCGGAGTCTGACCCTGCGTCGGCTCGTTCGCGACCAGCGTGACCTCGCCGGTATCCGGTGCGATCCGGAAGATGGCGATACTGTCATGCCCGCGATTCGACACGTAGACGAAGCGCCCGTTCGGGTGCGCCGCGATCTGCGCGGTCGAGAATTGCGCGGCGGATGGTCGCCCGCCGACATCCGGGGTCAACGTCGAGGCGCGCTGGCGCTGGGCGAGCGTCCCCCGCTCGGCATCGTAATCGAAGACCGAGAGGGTCAGATCGGCCTCGCCGTTGGCGTAGAGGGTCCGCCCGCTCGGGTGGAACGCGAGATGCCGCGGGCTCCCACCCGGATGGGTCTCGCCCCACGGCGGGTGGTGCGGCACGAGGCGACCCGACGCCGTGTCGAGGCGATAGAGCGAGATCCGGTCGGTGCCGGTATCGGTCGCGAGGATGAAGCCCCCCGCCGGATCCGGGGCGATGAAATGGGCGTGCGGGCGGCGCGCTCCGGCGGGGTCCAGCGATTCGTCCTGCAGGATATCGGTCGCCGGGGCCAACCGCCCGTCCTCGGCGATCGGCAGGACCGCGACGCGCGCATCCTCGTGGTTCGCGACAAATAGGAACTTGCCATCCGGCGAGACGGACAAGTGGCACGGATTACTCCCCCCGCTCGGCACCCGGCTCAGGAAGCGGGGGGATTGCGTACGCTCACCGAGTGCGAAGGACGAGACCGCGCCCATCCCCACCCCATCGGACTCGCGTGCCTCGTTCACTGCGAAGAGGAACCGCCCGCGCGGATCGAGCGCGAGGAATGAGGGATTGAGGATGTCGGCGACCGTATGGAGCAGCGTTAATGCACCGTTGGAGGAATCCTGCTCCAAGACATAGATCCCCTCGGAGCCGGTCGGACCGGTCATCCCCATGACCGGCCTCGCCGCCGTCACCGCATATCCGGCTTGCGGGCTCGGATCCGTATAGCTGCCGACGTAGACGAGTTGTGGCGGCATCGCTCCTCCCTTTTATATCGACTTATATCGGCATCGCGCGGGGGGATACGTCGCCACGACCGCTGGCGCGATGATTTCCGAGTGCGACGATTCTGGAGTGACCCCGGTGTTAAGCGTTGCAGATTATGCTAGCGCAATGTTATGCCATGTCAACCCACCCCCGTGCCTATCGTGGGGCAATAGCTTGCGGGCATGGTATGGTATCGGGTATGCGCGATGGGCTCAGGTCACGATGAGTTCGCGGGAGGGTCGAAGAGGAATGTCCGAGCGGACACGGATCATCGCTTGGTGGGGATATGTCCTGTGCGTCGTCGCGATCTTCGAGATTGTCTTTCAGGTCAAGGGCTTCGCACCCGCCGTCGGCGCGGCGCTCCTGAGCATTGTCGTTCTCGGCACGGGGCTGAAACTGGTCGTCGGTCGGCTCGCCCGTCGGCCCCGGCGATCGTCGGGGGAGCAGATCGCCGATCGCGCCGGTTGACGCCCTCGCCGGAATTGTTGATAATTTCACAATCGCCGGGAATGGCGTTGAGGCGGCTTCGGGTCGGCGCGCGGGTGGCGGGATAGGGTTAGGGGGCGGCGATGCTGGAGAGTTACGGGCCGGTATTAATCCTGATCCTCCTCTCCTCGGCGCTCGCGGCGCTCGTCCTGGGCCTCTCCTCAATTATGGGGCCGCGCGGCCTCGGGCGCGGCGCGCGGGACACCTATGAGAGCGGGATCATCCCGACCACATCTGCCCGCCAGCGTTTCCCGGTCCGCTTCGCCCTCTTGGCGATGCTCTTCCTCGTCTTCGATATCGAGGTGATCTTCTTCTATCCCTGGGCGGTCATCTTCCGCCGCCTCGGGCTCTATGGGCTGATCGAGATGCTGCTCTTCATCGGGCTGCTCTTCGTCGGCTATATCTACGCCTTCAAGAAAGGGGCGCTCAATTGGGAGTAGAAGCGACGCTCGCCAAATCCGGCGTCCCCGGGGTCCTGCTCGGGAAGCTGGCTGATTGGGGTCGGGCCAATTCCCTCTGGCCGATGACCTTCGGCCTCGCCTGCTGCGCGATCGAGATGATGGCGACGACCGGCTCGCGCCTCGACCTCTCCCGCTTTGGCTCGGAGGTCTTCCGCGCCACGCCGCGCCAGGCCGACTTGATCATCGTCTCGGGGCGCGTCTCGCAGAAGATGGCGCCGGTCGTCCGCCAACTCTACGATCAGATGCCCGCCCCCAAGTGGGTGATCGCGATGGGCGACTGCGCCTCCTGTGGAGGCATCTTCAACAACTACGCAATCGTCAATGGTGTGGACAAGATCGTGCCGGTCGATGTCTACATCCCCGGCTGCCCGCCGCGCCCGGAGGCGCTGATCGACGGCATCCTGAAGCTCCAGGCCAAGATCGCGAACGAGAAGTGGGGGGATCATGACCGCGCAGACGGGGCCGACGACGTCGCCGGACGCGACACCACCGCCCGCCGCTGATCCCTACGCCGCCTCGGAGGTGCACGCCGCTGTCCACGCGGCGGCACAGGAATTGGTGTCGGCGACCTTCGGCGAAGCATTACTGGAAGTGCAGACCTTCCGTGGCGAGACGACGCTGGTCGTCGCGCGCGAGCGAATCCGCGAGATTCTGACGATCTTGCGCCAGGACGAGCGGACGCGCTTCGACCGCATCTCCAACCTCACCGCGGTCGATTATCTCGACCTGGGGCGCGAACCACGCTTCGCGGTGGTCTACCATCTGATGAGCCGCACCAATCTGGCGCGCTTACGCCTGCGCGCCCCGGTGCCGGAAGATGACCCGTGGACCGATTCGGTCACCGACCTCTTCCCGAGTGTCAACTGGCCCGAGCGCGAGGTTTTCGATCTCTTCGGGATCGCGTTCCGGGGACACCCGAACCCGACGCGGATCCTCCTGCCGGACGACTGGGACGGCCACCCGCTCCGCAAGGACTACCCGATCGGTGCGGAGGAGATCGAGTTCTCCTTTAATCGCGAGGTGGTCGAGGCCGACCGGGCCAAGACGACCGGCGAGCGCGAAGAACGCTACAGCCCCCATCGGCCGGTCAACAATTTCTGAGCGCCGCGCGGCGAACGGAGTGAGGGATGGCGATCGCACCGCCCCGTGGCGACACGGCGGCAAACGGGACGCAGGTGATTCTCTCTGGCGACTCCATGACGATCAACATGGGGCCGCAGCACCCGAGCACGCATGGCGTCCTCCGCCTCGTTCTCGATCTCGAGGGCGAGACGGTCACGCGCTGCGAGCCGGTGATCGGCTATCTGCACACCGGTTTCGAGAAGACATACGAGGAGAAGACCTATCTGCAGGGGGTGGTCCTGACCGACAGGATGGACTATCTGGCCCCCCTCTCGAACAACCTCGGATACGCGCTGGCGATCGAGAGGTTGCTGGGGATCGAGGCGCCGCCGCGCGCCACCGTCATCCGTGTGCTGCTGGCGGAGCTGACGCGGATTAACAATCACCTCGTCTGGCTGGGGACGCAGGCGCTGGATCTCGGCGCGATGAGCGCCTTCTTCTATTGCTTCCGGGAGCGCGAGGTGCTGCTCGATCTCTTCGAGATGATGAGCGGCGCGCGCCTGATGACGAGCTTCATCCGCCCCGGTGGCCTGATGGCCGATCTGCCGGACGGCTGGATCGAGCGTGCCGAGTCGTTCCTGCGCGAGTTCCCGGGCCACATTGTCGAGTACGAGTCCCTGCTGACCGAGAACGAAATCTTCAAGGAGCGGACGATCGGGATCGGTATCCTCTCGCCGGAGCAGGCCCAGGCGCTCGATCTGACCGGGCCGAGCCTGCGCGCCTGCGGTATCCCCTGGGATCTCCGCAAGCTCGCGCCGTACTGCGGCTACGAGACCTATGACTTCGCGGTGCCGACCCTCACCGGCGGCGATGTCTACGACCGCTACCTCATCCGCATGGCGGAGATGCGCGAGAGCACGAAGATCGCCCTCCAGGCGATCGATCGCCTGCCGACCGGCCCGGTGATGACCGCCGACCGCAAGATCGCCATCCCGCCCCGCGCCGAACTGGCGACGAGCATGGAGGCGCTGATCCACCACTTCAAGCTCGTTAGCGAGGGGTTCAAGCCGCCGGAAGGCGAGGTCTACACCTGCATCGAGTCGCCGAAGGGCGAGATCGGCTTCTATCTGGTCAGCGACGGGACCGGCAAGCCGTACCGCTGCCACGTCCGCGCCCCATCGTTCATCAATCTCCAATCCCTGCCGCCGATGTCGGTCGGCGGCCTCGTGGCCGACCTCGTCGCGATCATCGGCAGCATCGACCCGGTCCTCGGCGAAGTAGATCGGTAGCGTAGTGCCGAATGCCGGGTGCCGAGTCGTCCATGCTGATACCACTGCATTGGTTATCCGCCTATTCACTCGGCACTCGGCACTCGGCACTCGGAGAGAATATGGCACTCGCACCGGAGACTATCGCGGAGATCGAGCGGATCCGCGCCGCGCTGCCCGAGGCGCGCTCGGCGCTCCTGCCGTCGCTGAAGGCGGCACAGGGCGAGCGCGGCTGGTTGCCGCAGGAGACGATTAAGGAAGTCGCCGAGATGCTGGGACTCGACCCCAACCCGGCGTATATGCTCGCGACCTTCTACACGATGCTGCACACCGAACCGGTCGGACACTATGTCCTCGAAGTCTGCCGCAGCCTCCCCTGCTATCTGCGCGGTTCCGATGGGGTGACCGAGGCGTTGCGCGCCGAGTTGCAGCCGGACGAGCATGGCAACAGCGCCGATGGCCTCTTCTCGCTGAAGATCGGCGAGTGCCTGGGCGACTGCCCGCACGCGCCGATGATGCGCGTCAACGACGATTTCGTCGGGCCGCTCGACGCGGCGACGATCCCCGAGACGCTGGCGATCCTGCGGCGGCGCGCGGAGGGCGGCCGCGTGCGGGGGCTGATGGCCGATCCGGCCGCCGGTCCGGCGCCGAACGAGGGGCCGCTGACCTTCTCGAATGCGATCCAGTCCCTGCCCCTGACCCGAGTGCGAGACTAAGGTGAATGAGATGAGCGGCGCGATAACGTTCGAGCAACTGATGCCGGCCGGCCCCAACCTGACCGAGCATCGCCATGTGCCGAACATGGTCGATCTCGAGGTGGCACGATCGCGCGGGGCCTACGAGGGGCTGGCGAAAGCCCTGGCCGAGTACACCCCCGAGCAGGTGACCGGCGTGGTGATGGACGCGACGGTCCTCGGTCGCGGTGGCGCGGGCTTCCCGGCCGGTCGCAAGTGGTCGTTCATCCCGAAGGGGCCGGGGCAGAAATACCTGACGGTCAACGCCGACGAGAGCGAGCCGGGGACGTTCAGCAACCGCGAACTGATGGAGACGACGCCCCACCTGCTGATCGAGGGGATCGCGCTCTGCTGTTACGCGGTCGGGGCGTCGCGCGCGTTTATCTACATTCGCGGCGAGTACATCCACGCCGCGAATCAGCTCAACCGCGCGATCGACGCTGCCAGGGCGGCGAATCTGCTGGGCGACAAGATCCTCGGCTCCGACTTTAATTTGGAAGTCTTCGTCTTCCAGGGTGCCGGTGCCTACATCTGCGGCGAGGAAACGGCGCTGCTCGAATCGATCGAGGGCAACCGCCCGATGCCGCGCTCGCGCCCCCCCTTCCCCGCCGTCGCCGGGCTCTACGGCAAGCCGACGGTGATCAACAATGTCGAGACGATCGCGAATATCCCGGCGATCATCCGCAACGGGGCGGACTGGTACAAGGCGTTCGGCACGCCGACGAGCCCCGGCACGAAGGTCTACTCGCTCAGCGGCCATGTGCGGCGTCCGGGGAACTACGAGCTCAACCTCGGCATCAGCCTGCGCGACCTGATCTACGAGTACGGCCAGGGCGTCCCCGGCGACCGCGCGGTCAAGGTAGTCCTGCCGAGTGGCGCGGCGGCCCCGTGGATCCCCGCCGACGCGCTCGACACGCCGATGGATTATGATAACCCGCGCAAACTGGGGACGATCCTCGGCTCGGCCTCGGTGATCGTGATGGACGAGACGGTCTCGATCCCGCACGCGACGCTGCGCCTGATCGAGTTCTTCAATCACGAGTCGTGCGGCAAATGCACCCCCTGCCGCGAGGGAACGCTGTGGCTGGTCAAGGCGCTGCAGCGGATCTGCGCCGGCGAGGGCGTCCCCGAAGATTTGCAACTGCTCCTCAACGTCTGCGACAGCATCGCGGGCAAGGTCCTCTGCGCGCTCGGCGACTTCGCGGTCAGCCCGGTGCAGAGCAGCCTCAAATATTTCCGCCACGAATACGAGGCGATGATCCCCGGCTACCCGACCGCCGCACCGGCGCTGGCGACGGACTAGCAAAGAGTCGGTAGTCTGTCGTCCGTAGAGAGTCCGGGGCAGGCCAAGGGGCGTGGTTTCCTCGGTAGCTACTACGGACTGGACTACCGACTACCGACTACCGACTACTTCGGAGGAACAATGGTCCAGGAAGCGACGAAGCCGGCCGCGCCGCCGAACACGGTGACGCTGACGATCGATGAGCGCGAGATCACGGTCCCGAAGGGGACGTTGCTGGTCGAGGCGGCGAAGAGCGCGGGGATCGACATCCCGGTTTTTTGCTACGAGCCGCGCCTGGCCCCGGTCGGGGCTTGCCGGATGTGCCTCGTCGAGATCGAGAAGATGCCCCGTCTGCAGACGGCCTGCACCACGCCGGTCGCCGACGGGATGATCGTGCGGACGAACGCCGAGAAGTCGCGCGCCGCGCAGAGTGACGTGCTGGGGATGCTGCTCGCGAATCACCCGCTCGACTGCCCGGTCTGCGACAAGGGCGGTGAGTGCCCCTTGCAGGACACGACCTTTAACTACGGTCCGGGGATCAGCAAATTCATCGAGCCGAAGCGGACCTTCCCGAAGCCGATCCCCCTCTCGCCGCTGATCGCCCTCGACCGCGAGCGCTGCATCATGTGCTACCGCTGCGTCCGTTTCCAGCGCGAGATCCCCGGCGACGAGGCGCTGACGGTGATCGATCGCGGCTCGCACAGCGAGATCGCGGTGACCGAGGGGCGCGACTTCGATTCGCCGTTCTCCGGCAACACGATCGAGCTCTGCCCGGTCGGGGCGCTGACCTCGATCCCGTTCCGCTTCCGCGCCCGCCCCTGGGACCTGACCAAGGTGCCGAGCGTCTGCGACAAGTGCAGCGTCGGCTGCAACCTCAACGTGGAGTATCGCAACAACGCGGTGCTACGCCTCACCGCGCACCCGAACCCGCCGGTGGACGACGGCTGGCTCTGCGACCACGGGCGCTTCACCTACGACTATGTCAACGACAAGAACCGGATCGATCGACCATTGATCCGCCGCAACGGCCAATTGGTGCCCGCCACCTGGGACGAGGCGCTGGACCTCGCGGCGCAACGCTTCCGCGACACCGCCGACCGCGCGGGCAACGACGCGGTCGGCGGCGTGATCTCGGCGCGTGCGACGAACGAGGAGTTGTATCTCTTCGGCAAGCTGTTCCGGGGCGCGCTCGGCTCCCAGGCGGTCGATCACTACCCGCGCACCGGATCGGCGATCGGCCCGTTCGGGGTCGATGCGCTGCACGGCTCGATCGAGGCACTGGAGCGGATGGGGACGATCGTCCTGCTCGGCGTCGATCCGCTGAAGGAGCAGCCGGTCCTCAACCTGCGACTGCGCAAGGCGGCGAAGAACGGCGCGCGGCTCGTCGTCGTCTCGCCGGAGGCGAACGACCTCGACCCGGTGGCGGCGCACGCCCTGCGCGTCCCGCACGCCGCCCTGCCAACGCTGGCGGCGACCTGGGCGAATCTGATCGTCACCGAGGGGCTGCACGACGCCGAGTTCATCGGGGGCCGCACGGCGGGGCTTGACCGCGCGAGGGCGACGTTGGTCGACTTCACGGTCGAGCGCGCGGCGAGCGTGATCGGCTTGAGCGCGGAGCTGATCGCGGCGGTCGGGCGCGCCCTGGCGGCGCAGGGGCCGAGCGCACTCCTCTTCCGGCGCGAACTATCGGGGACGATCGATCACGCGCAATGGTTCGCCGCCCTGAACGACCTGAGCCTCCTGATCGGCGCGACGAAGGAGGATGGCGTCTTCGGCGGCCTGGTGACGCAGAACAACTCGCAGGGGGCGATCGATCTCGGGATCGCGCCGGAGGGCGACGCGTCACCGTTCGGCGGGAAGGCACCGAGCGCGCTCTACCTGCTCGGCGTCGATCCGCTCGGCGATGGGCGCGCGGAGGCGCTCGACGGCGTGGACTTCCTGGTCGTCCAGGAACTGTTCCTGACCGACACTGCCAGACGCGCCGATGTCGTCTTCCCCGCCGTCTCCTGGGCGGAGAAGGAGGGCACCTACACCAACCTGGAGCGGCGCGTGCAGCGTATCCGCCCGGCGGTGCGCCCGCCCGGTGAGGCACGACCCGACTGGCGGGTCATCCGCGACCTCGGCAAGCGCCTCGCCCCCAACGGCTTCGCGTTCACCTCGCCGACGGCGGTCTGGCAGGAGTTGGCGGCGGCGGTCCCGGCCTACGGGCAGCTCTCCTACGGCGCGCTGGGGCGTGGCGGGCAGCAATGGGCGCTGCCGCACATCGGCGACGGCAACGGCGGGGGGCGGTTCACCTTCCGCTCCGGCGATCTGGAGGGGGGGGCCGGACGATGACGGGCGGCGACATCATCGAGGCGGTCGTCAAGAGCCTGATCATCATCGTCGCGCTCCTGACCGCCTTCGCCTACATGACCCTCTACGAGCGGCGGATCCTGGGGCGGATGCAACTCCGTAGCGGCCCGAACCGCGTCGGCCCAGCGGGGCTCTTGCAGCCGGTCGCCGATGGCGTCAAGCTGGCGTTTAAGCAGGCGATCACGCCGCGCGGCGTCGATAAGCCCCTCTACCTGCTCGCCCCGGCGATCTCGGTCGTGACCGCCCTCTCGGCCTTCGCCGTGATCCCGGTCGGCCCGACCTACAATATCTTCGGGCGGGCGATCCCGTTTCACCTGGCCGACTTCAATGTCGGCCTCCTGTTTGTCCTGGCGATGGGTTCGCTCGGGGCATACGGGATTGTCCTGGCAGGCTATGCCTCGAACAACAAGTACTCGCTCCTCGGCGGCCTGCGCGCCGCCGCGCAATTGATCTCCTACGAACTCGCGCTCGGGCTGTCGCTGGTCGGTATCCTGATGATCTCCGGCTCGCTCAGCCTCACCGCGATCGTGGAAGGGCAGGCGCGCGGCCTGTGGTACATCCTCGTCCAGCCGCTCGCGTTCGTCATCTACCTGATCAGCGCGATCGCGGAGACGAATCGCGCGCCGTTCGATCTGGTCGAGGCCGAACAAGAACTAGTCGGCGGCTACCACACCGAGTATACGGGGTTGCGCTTCGCGCTCTTCTTCATGGCCGAGTACATCAATATGGTGACGGTTAGCGCCCTCGCCGCGACCCTCTTCCTCGGCGGCTGGCATGGCCCGTTCGATCTCCTCAGCGGCCCCTGGTGGCTGCTGGCGAAGATCATCCTGATCCTGACCCTCTACGTCGTCTTGCGCGCCACCCTGCCGCGCCTGCGCTACGATCAACTGATGCGCCTCGGCTGGCACTGGCTCCTACCGCTCGCCCTGCTGAACGTGGTGCTGACGGCGATCGGGATTACTTTGCTACAGTAGTCAGTAGTCAGTAGTCGGTAGTCAGTTGGTTTGTTGCGAGGCATCGACCTACAGTCAAGCCTGTACTCACTGACTACTCGCTCCGGAGGTATCAATGGCTAGCTTCCTACACGGCTTGCGCGCCTATGCAAAGGGATTTGCGACAACGCTCGGCTCGGCATTCAAGAAGCCGATCACCGTCCAGTACCCCGAGTACAAGACACCGGTGCAGACCCGTTTCCGGGGCAAGCACATGCTGATGCGCTACGACAATGGGCTGGAGCGCTGCATCGGCTGCTCGCTCTGCGCGATCTTTTGCCCGGCCCAGGCGATCTATGTCGAGGCGGCGGAGAACACTGACGATAACCGACGGTCGCCGGGCGAACGCTACGCCGAGCGCTACGAGATCAACATGATCCGCTGCATCTACTGCGGTTACTGCCAGGAGGCTTGCCCCACGGAGGCGATCGTCCTCGGTCATGAGTACGCCTTCTCCGACTACACGCGCGAGGCGCTGATTTACACCAAGGATATGCTGCTCGTCCCCGATCCGCGCAAGGCCACAGTTGGCGCGGGGGCTGATTAGCGAAGGCGGCGAGCGATGGCGACGATCATCGAAGAGGTCCGACGAGCGGGTGATGGCCCGATCGATCCGTTCCGCTACGGCTGGCGCTATCGCCAGTCGTTCGGCGCGGATGGCCCGCTCGTCATCGAGCAGATCCCGCTGACCGTGGAAGATCTGCTGCACCCGTAAGAAGGGGATCAGGTGACGCACGGGGCCGAGCACCAGCGACGTCGCCGTTACCTCTGCAACGTCTTCGAGGGGCAGTTGCTCCACGATCCCACCGCAGTCGTCCTCGACGATGTGCGAGTCGCCTGGGATATTCCCGACCTCGGCGCGCACGGCTCGGACATCGCCGTGATCCTCGGCGTGCGCGAGCGGAAGAACTGGGGAACGTTCGATGTCGCCAGCGAGAGTGTGCGCCCGGCCCTCCTGATCGAGATTACGTCGCCCGAGACGGCGCGTATCGATCGCTCGGTCACGCTCGCAGAATATGAAGTGGCCGGGGTGCCGCTGTACGTCATCGTCGATGGCGTATCGCGCCGCCGGGATACGACGCGACGGATCCTTGCCTCTGAGTTGACTCCGGCTGGATACCAGCCTGTCACACCGAACGAGCGCGGCTGGATCTGGTTGGAACCCGTACAGGTCTGGCTAAGTATTTCCGATGATGCCGTAGTCTGCCATAACCGAGATGGGCACCCCTTCGGTGACTATGGCACGCTCGCCGAGGCGTTGACCGCTGAATCGCAAGCGCGGTTCGCCGCCGAGACGCGTCTGCGGGAGCTCGAAGCCGAACTGCGGCGGCTGCGCGGTGAGGGTTAATAGCGCGACTTTGTGACGGGCTGCACAAACCGTGCGGATGTGCTAGGCTACACCCGGCCAATGGGGAGGCCGGAGGGCGGGTCCGAGGGGAAGGGGCGAGGCGGATGTTCCTCTTTCTGCTGCTTGCGGTCGTGGCGGTCGCGGCGAGCATCGCGATGATCACGGCGCGCAACAGTATCCACAGCGCGCTCTTCCTCGTCGTCGATTTCTTCTGCCTCGCGGTCCTCTACCTGACCCTGAACGCCGAGTTCCTGGCGGCGGTGCAGATCGTCGTCTACGCTGGCGCGATCATGGTCCTCTTCCTGTTCGTGATCACCCTGCTCAATCCGGGCAACGAGGAAACCGACGATCGGCTGCGCGGCCAGCGCCCGCTCGCCGTCGCCCTCGGACTGGCGTTGCTCGTCGAGGTCGCCTTGCTGCTGCGGACCCAGGCGATCCGCGACCGCCTGGGCGACTTCCCGCCCGCCACCTCATTCTTCGAGCAGGTGCAGACGCGGATCAATGGGACGCCGACGGCTCCGATCGGCAACGTCCAGGCGATCGGGATCGAGCTGTTCACCACCTACGTCCTCCCGTTCGAGGTCGTCTCGATCGTGCTGCTGCTGGCGGTGATCGGGGCGGTTGTCCTGGCGAAACGACAGTTACGATGATCGTGCCGAGTGCCGAGTGGCGAGTGCCGGATGTGGCACCAGACAAGACAGTGGCAGCGGGAACTAACGCATCTCTTCTTGCCACTCGGCACTCGGCACTCGGCACTCACCACTCGCCACTCGTTACCCGCCCGGAGGATCGATGGCCCCGTTAAGCTATTACTTCATCCTCAGCGCGGTCCTCTTCACGATCGGCACGATCGGCGTGCTGATCAGGAAGAATCCGCTGATCATGTTCATGTCGATCGAACTGATGCTGAACGCGGCGAACCTCTCGTTCGCCTCGTTCGCCCGCGCCCGCAACCTCCTCTCCGGGCAGGTGATCGCCTTCTTCGTGATCGCGGTGGCGGCGGCGGAGGTCGTGGTCGGGCTGGCGATCATCGTGTCGATCTTCCGTTCGCGGCAATCGGTGGACGTTGACGACGTCAGTATGCTGAAAGGCTGAGGTCGGGCGATGGGACTGGTCTGGCTCTGCCTCCTCTTTCCCCTGGCGGGATTCGCGATCAACGCCCTACTAGGCCGATCGCTGCCGCGTCGCGCGCACGGCATCATCGCCACGGTGGCGATGCTGGCGGCGTTCGCCGTGGCCTGGATCGTCCTGGCCGATCTCCTGTCGCTGCCGCACGAGGAGCAGCACCGCAACCTGATCCTCTATAACTGGGTTCCCGCCGACGGCTTCAACGCCACCTTCGGGGCCTGGCTCGACCCCCTCTCGGTCCTCTTGCTGCTGATCGTCACCGGTGTCGGCTTCGTGATCCACCTCTTCGCGATCGGCTATATGGCCGAGGAGGAGGAAGGCCAGCGCCGCTTCTTCGCCTACCTCAACCTCTTCGTCGTCGCCATGCTGGTGCTGATCCTCGCCAACAACTTCATGCTCCTGCTGGTTGGTTGGGGCGGCGTCGGCTTCGCCTCGTTCGCGCTAATTTCGCACTATTTCTTCCGCGAGGAAGCGGCCGACGCGGCGGTCAAGGCGTTCGTCATCAACACCCTCGGCGATGTCGGGATGATGCTCGGCATCTTCCTGATCTGGGTCACCTACGGCGCGGTCGATTACGAGACGGTCTTCCGCAACGCCGGCAACGCGCAGACCGGGACGATCACCGCGATCACCCTGCTGCTGCTCGTCGGCGCGCTGGCGAAGTCCGGTCAGGTGCCGCTGCACACCTGGCTCCCCGACGCGATGGCCGGTCCGACGCCGGTCTCCGCGCTCATCCACGCCGCGACGATGGTTACAGCGGGGGTCTACTTGCTGGTCCGCGCCTGGCCGCTCTACGAATTGGCCCCCGCCACGCTGACGACGATCGCCTGGCTCGGGGCGTTCACCGCGCTCTTCGGCGCGCTGATCGGCCTGGTGCAGACGAATATCAAGCGCGTCCTCGCCTTCTCGACGATGAGCCAACTGGGCTACATGTTCCTCGCGGCTGGGGTCGGGGCGTACAGCGCGGCGATCTTCCATCTGCTGACGCACGCCTTCTTCAAGGCGCTCCTCTTCCTCGCGGCGGGTGTGGTCATCCACGCGATCGGCGGCGAGGAGGATCTGCGGCGGATGGGGGGACTGCGCGATAAGGTGCGGATCGCCTGGGTGGCCTACGGGATCGGCGGTTTGGCGATCGCCGGGATCCCGCCGTTCTCCGGCTTCTTCAGCAAGGACGAGATCATCTACTCGGCCTTCACCAGCACACGCGGCAACGTCGTCCTCGGCCTGATCGCGCTGCTCACCGGCGGGATCACGGCGTTCTACGTTTTTCGGAGCTTCTTCCTGACCTTCTACAGGACGCCGCGTTACGGAATCGGGCATGGCGGGACTGAGGCGGAGCACGGCCACGGCGACGGTCTCCACCAGCCCGGCCTGGAGATGCGGATCCCGCTCATCGTCCTCAGCGTCCTGGCAATCGTCGGCGGCTGGGTGCTGATCCCCGACGCTGTCCACCTCTTCGAGGACTACCTGGAGCCGGTCTTCGCCTACCCGGCCGCATTCAATGCGCCGGTCCACGCGGCGGGCGGCGCGACCTACTGGATGATCGCGATCGGTGCGGCGCTGCTCGGCGCTGTCGGTATCGGCGCGGCCTATTACCTGTATGTGCTGCGACCCGCACTCGCCGCCGATCTGGCCGGGCGCTTCGCGGGCATTCACCGGACGCTCTTCAATCGCTTCTATGTTGACCAACTCTATGACACCATCTTCGTGCGACCGACTCGCGCGTTCGGTCGCGCATTCAGCGGCGTCTTCGAGCGCGGGCTCAACGGCCTGGTCAACGGGGCTGGCTACCTGGTGCGTGAGGCCAGCGTGACGATGCGCGAAGTGCAGACCGGCTATGTGCGCAATTATGCCTTGCTGATTCTCGGTGGCACGGTCTTACTGATCGCCTACGTCCTCTTCACGGCGGTATGAGAACGTTGCGGCACGGCGAGCGAAGTACGAGGGCCGGGGTGCTGAGCGCGAGGGGCGTGGAATGAGCGGGCTACCGATCCTGTCGATCCTGATCTTCCTGCCGATCGTGGGGGGGATCATCTGCCTCTTCCTGCCGGGCCGGACCGACGACCCGGCGGCGGCGCGCTGGCTCGGCCTGGGCGCTTCGCTGCTGACGCTGCTGATCGCCCTCCTCGCGCTGATCGGCTTCGCGCCTGGCACGAGCGGCCCGGTCCTCGAAGAGCAAGCCCCCTGGATCCCGCAGTTCGGGATCAGCTACCACCTCGGGGCCGACGGACTGAATATCCTGCTGATCGCGCTGACGGCGATCCTGACGCCCCCCGCGATCATCGCCTCCTGGACCGCCCTGGGCGGTCGCCCGCGCCTCTTCATCGGGCTGCTCCTGCTGCTCGAAGGGTCGATCATCGGGGCGCTCTCGTCGCTCGACCTGATCCTCTACTTCGTCTTCTGGGAGGCGATGCTGATCCCGATGTACTTGCTGATCAGCACCTTCGGCGGCGCGCGGCGCGGTTACGCCGCCCTCAAATTCTTCATCTACACCAGCGCCGGCAGCCTGCTGATGTTGCTGGCGATGCTGTACCTCTCCTACGCGCACTCGTCGCGCGAGGCGAGCGCGGCCCCGTCGTTCGATCTGCGCGACCTGATCGGGACGCAGTTGAGCGTCGCGGAGGGTCGCTGGCTCTTCCTGGCCTTCGCGCTCGCCTTCGCGATCAAGCTGCCGATCTTCCCGCTCCACTCCTGGCTGCCGGACGCCTACAAACAGGCCCCGGTGACGGTGCTGGTCCTGGCGACGATGCTGGTGAAGGTCGGTGCCTACTCGTTCCTCCGCTTCGCCATCCCGCTCTTCCCGGATGCGGCGCGCGACTTGATGCCGATCCTCGCGGCCCTGGCGACGGTGGGGATCATCTATGGCGGGCTGGTGGCGGCGGCGCAGCGCGACATGATCCGCCTGCTGGCCTATTCCAGCCTCGCGCACCTCGGCTTCATCGGGCTCGGCATCTTCGCGCTGGACGCGCGCGGCGTGCAGGGGAGCCTCTTGCAGATGGTCAATCACGGCGTCAGCAGCGGCGCGCTCTTCCTGATCGCCGGGATGATCGCCGCGCGCGTCGGGACATTCGACATCGACGCGCACGGCGGCCTGGCGCGGCGCTGGCCGGTCCTCACCGGCACCTTCGTCCTGGCGGCGTTCTCGTCGCTCGGCCTGCCTGGGCTCAACGGCTTCGTCGGCGAGTTCCTGATCCTTCTCGGTGCCTTCCGCACCCAGCGCGTCCTCGCCTGCATCGCCACATTCGGCGTCCTGATCGCCGCCATCTACGTGCTGCGCCTCTTTCGCCGCACGATGTTCGGGCGCGAGCGCCGCCCTGAGGCGAACGCACAATTGGTCAGCGGCGACCTTTCCGGGCGCGAGATCGCGGCGCTGGGCCCGCTGCTCCTGCTGATTGTCTGGATCGGCGTGTATCCGAGCCCGTTCCTGCGGCGCACCGAGGCGGCTGCGCGCGACACCGTGAGCGCCGTCACCGCCCCGGCACCGGCGACGACGGCGCTCACGGTCGGCGCGACAGCGCTGACCGCGACAGCGGAGAGTGCGACTCGTTAGCCGGATTGCCGGGTGAGTCGACACCGTGTGATCATCGACCGATATGGGGGGTAGCGCCGCGTGGTAGACATCATCGCACCAGAGATCGATGCCGGGGCGCTCACCCCGCTATTCGTCGTGGCGGCCGGGGCGCTGATCGTGCTGCTGCTCGATCTCTTCATCCCGCCGGGTCGCCGCTCGTTCCTGGGCTACTTCGCGCTCGGGACGACCCTCGTGGCGCTCGCCACCTGCGTGCCGCTCTGGAACAACGGTCGCCTCGCCTTCTCCGACATGGTGCGGGTCGATAATTTCGCGATCTTCTTCGCGATCGTCACCCTCGGCGCGACCGCCCTGTCGATCCTGCTGGCGATCGATTACATCCAACTGGCCGACATCAATCTCGGCGAATATCACCCGCTGGTCCTCTTCACCGCCGTCGGGATGCTCCTGCTCGTCTTCGCCAACGATCTGGTCCTCTTCTTCATCGGGCTGGAAATCCTCTCGATCGGGCTCTATATCCTGGCCGGGTTCATCCGCGGTAACCGCCGCTCCGAGGAAGCCGCGATCAAATATTTCTTACTCGGCTCCTTCTCGTTCGGATTCCTCGTCTACGGCACCTCGCTGATCTACGGTGCCAGCGGCACGACCAATTTCACGGCGCTAGCGACGGCGCTGGGCGACGACCAGGTCCGCACGAGTCCGTTGATGTTGGTCGGGCTGGCGCTGGTCCTGGTCGGCTTCGGCTTCAAACTCGCCCTGGCCCCGTTCCACAGCTGGACACCCGATGTCTACAGCGGCGCGCCGACGAGCGTGACCGCCTTCATGTCGGTCGGCACGAAGGTTGCCACCTTCGCCGCGCTGCTGCGCCTGGTCCTCACCGGCGTCCCCACCCTGCGCGAGAACTGGGCACCGGCCCTCTGGGCGCTGGCGGTGGTGACGATGATCGTCGGCAATGTCGCGGCGGTGACGCAGCGCAATATCAAGCGGATGCTGGCCTATTCCAGCATTGGGCAGGCGGGTTACATCCTCGTCGCGGTCGTCGCCTCCGACAGCCCGCGCCGCGACACCAGCGCCGATGCGGTGCAGAGCGTCCTCTTCTATCTCCTGGCCTACACCTTCATGAACATCGGCGCCTTCGCCGTGGTGATCGCCCTGGCGCGCGTCGGTCGGGAACGCCTCGACCTCACCACCGACTATGTCGGCGTGGCCCGGCGACACCCGTTCCTGGCGGGGGCGCTCGCCTTTTTTATGCTCTCGCTCGGCGGGATCCCGCCGACGGCCGGTTTCATCGCCAAACTGACCGTCTTCCGGGCGGCGGTCGCGGCGGACTACTGGCACCTGGCGCTCGTCGGCGTCATCACCAGCGTGATCGCCCTCGCCTTCTACCTGCGCGTGATCGTCCTGATGTACTCGCGCGCCGACGAGGAAATAGACGACCTGCCCCGGTCCGTGCCCGCCCCCCTGGCGGTCGTCCTGGCGGTCTGCGTGCTCATGACCCTGCAGATGGGTATCCTGCCCGCATTCTCGCTCGATTGGGCGCAGCAGGCGCTCTTCGTCGTCTCGCGCTGAGCGGTCGCACGCCGGACGCGGTGTTCAGCCACGATCGCCGCGTCAGCGCCGCGATTGACGCCGTAAATGACGCCGACTATACTTGCCGCTGCGAAACGGCTCGCGGGGTGTAGCGCAGGGGTAGCGCGCGGCGTTTGGGACGCTGAGGTCGCTGGTTCAAATCCAGTCACCCCGACCAACGTACTTTTTCCACATTCCAGGGCGCGCCTGACGACTTGTCATTCTTCCCTCGGTCGGAATTGCCCTCTTGGAGCTGCGCGCTCGATTGACTTTCCGAGGGGTTCGGCTATACTTTCCCGAGTGTGATGACAGTCTGACTACGAAAAACAGGAGGGATAGTCACAACATTGAGGGCTATGGCAGCCCTGTCAAACGACATTTTCCGCATGCAGACACCAAATACGCGCCGACCTAGCTCAGTTGGCAGAGCAGCTGTTTCGTAAGAAGCCACTCCCCGACGGCGCGTTTGACCCCTCTCGGGATGCGGAAATGGCATTCTGGCGGGGTTTTTTGTTATCCGATCCTCACCCTGATTTGGGCCGGACAGTCGCTCTCCCGGTGGCTCCCGCTTGACGCCGATCGGACCCCTCTCCTTCACCCAGATGGCACCGGGTCGTCCCCGGCTAGTCCCATGCGCGTCCCCGGTTGGTCTCGCCCGTGTCCCCTCGTTTGACGCGGGCGGGGCCTCCTGGTACGCCAATAGGGAGCGCCGGTGGCGCGTACAATGGAGGGGTCCCATGCTGCTGTCCGCCCTCGTCGACGAGTTCCTGCTCGACTGCCGGTCCCGCCGCCTGGCGCCGAAGACGGTGTCCTGGTACGGGGCCAACCTGCGCTACTTCCGGGAGTGGCTGGCGGCCGTGGGCCAGCCCGACGCCCTCGCCACCTTCACCCTGGCGCATGGTCGGCGCTACAGCCAGTGGCTGACCGAGCGCACCGCCCGCCGCGCC
>CADCWN010000109.1 GCA_902806415.1 uncultured Thermomicrobiales bacterium
CGAAGCCGGCGACGAACTTGCCGTCGCGGTCGCGGAGCAGGAACTTAATCGCCGCCGGGTCGCCGTCCTGCAGCCGCCAACTGAACTGCCGCGCTTGCTGCGCCACCCAGGCGGCGTCGGGGGTCGCGGTGCACCCGTGTGCTGGCTACCGTCGCCATCCGCCCTAAATTCCTAGCAATCTCGGGTGACGAGTGCCAAGATTACGCCGCGGATGACCACGGTAGCCAGCACAGGCAGTGGCAGCGCTGCCTGCCGCACGCGGCAGGCGTCGCGGTCGCGGCGTAGGGCCGCGCGGCAGCCCGCGCCGACGGCGCTCTTCACCCTGGCGTGGCCTGCGGGACCGCGGTCCCGCAGGCCACGCCAGGCACTCGCATCCCGACAAACCAGACGCCCCGTTGGCGCGCCTTGACATAGAAGCATCAGGCTGGCGCCAGGGTTATCCGCCCGCTCCCGCCGCCCGCCCGCCGCCAGCCAGCGCCGGGACGATCTCCCGCCCGTAGACGTCTAGCGTCGCCTCCTCGTCGCCGCTCATCAGGTAGATGTTGAACTGATCGACGCCGGCGGCGGCCAGTTCGCTCAGCCGCCGCCGGTGTTCCTCGACCGGGCCAACAATACAGAAGCGATCGACCACCTCGTTCGCCACGAAGCCCGCATTATCGCTGCCGACCGCCGCGTGGTGCCGGTAGTCGTAGCCGGTCCGGTCGCGCACATAAGCGGTCAGGGCCTGCGGCAATTCGGCAGGGTCGTAGCGCGCGATCAGGTCGACGACGTGGTTGGCGACGAGCGCCGGGAACCAGCGCACACGGTCGCGCGCCACGGCGAGGTCGTCGGCGACCCAGACCGGCGCGGCGGCCATCACCTTGATGGCCGCCGGATCACGGTTGGCCGCGACTGCGCCTTCGCGCACGAAGCCGAGGGACCAGCGGATCAGGTCCGGGTCGGCGAATTGCAGGATGACGCCGTCAGCCAGCTGGCCGGCCAGACGCAGCGCCCGCGGGCCGTACCCGGCGATCCAGACCGGCAGTCGGCCCCGTGCCCAGTCGAACCGGATCTGTGCGCCGTCGTAGTCGGTCGGTCGGCCGCTCGCTAGGTCGCCGATGATCCGCACCGCCGCGCCGAGTTGCGCCAGGGTCGTCGGCGGCTGCCCCAGCACGCGACGCGCGCTGTCGCCACGCCCGATCCCCAGGTCCATCCGCCCGCCCGAGATGACGTTGAGCGTCGCCAGCACGCTCGCCGTCACACTCGGGTCGCGCGTGGCGGGGTTGGTCACGCAGGTCCCCAAGCGCATCCGCTCGGTATGCAGCGCCATCAGCGTCAGCAGCGGGTACGGCTCCTGCCAGAGCACATGCGAATCGAAGATCCACCCGTAGCCGAAACCCGCCGCCTCCGCCTGCCGTGTCAGCGCGACCAGCCGCCCCGGCTCGAGGTCCGGCTTGAGCGTGATGCCGAAATCCATAGCGCCTTCCTTGAAGGACGAAGGACAAAGCGGGAGGCGCGGACCGGAAGCGCCGCAGCCCCCGCTTCATACCTCCGCCAGCCCTGAACGATGTAGCGCGACGAGGTGCCCAGATTTGTCGTGGGAGCGTGGCCGGAGCAAACACGTGGGGTAGAAAAGACCTCCGGCAACATCGACCGGGACGATCGCCCAGACGGCGCGACCGGCACCATAAGAACGCTCTGAAGAACAGTGGTTCAGGCGTGTCGACAGGCTGGCCGATGCCTGGCGCGTGGACATCGCTTGAACGCTCGTCGCGTTATTATACGGCATCAACCGCAAAGACCTTGGACCATCAGCACCACTACCGCCCCTGTAATGGTTCCTTATACATCTAGGCGTACCTTACAAATAGCGATCCGTGCCCGGTGCCAAACAGCAGAGAAGGTGGCCCCGGCGGTGGTCTAGGATGATCCCGTGAGTCCCTTTGTCTGCGGGTTCCTCGGCGACGTGAACCGCCCGGCTTGCTGGAGTGCAAGTTCGCGGGGATTTACCGGCGGGTATGTCGTCCTGCAGCGTCCGGACGCTGCAAGACGACGGTCCTGGCCTGCCGGCGACGCTCCGCCGCGCCCAGGTCGTCGGCCCGACTGTCCGACTCGAACTCGTCCGGTAGGACACCGGCGAAGTGCTGGCGGCGCTCTTGGACGCGGGAACGTGGCGCGAGACGGGGGTGCAACTGGACGATGCGGCGCTTGTGGTGCCGCGTCGTCTGCGCGTCTTCGGGCCGTAGCCGATCGATCTGCTGCTCGCGGCGGCGCAGAGTAGGCCCGTGCCGCCAACGCGGCTGGCCGACCGTCCGCGGGTGGTCGCCGGGAATGCCGCCCGGCAGTGGGGCGTTATCGGCAGCGCTATGCCATGGGTACCGCGGTCGCGCGGCCAACCAGAAAGGGGGTACCATGCAACTCGGGGCGGTCCTCTCCCAGAACGAGATCGGCACCGATCTCGGCGCATTGCGCGCCTACGCTCAGGCGGTGCAAGATCTCGGCTACGACTTTCTCGTCGTCGCTGACCATGTGGTCGGGGCCGACAAGGCCGACCATCCCGAACTCGACCGTACCTTCCCCCTCGAGAATACGATGCACGAGCCATTCGCCCTCTGCGCCTATCTCGCGGGGGTCGCGCCCGGCTTGGGCTTGCTCCCCAGTGTGGTCATTCTGCCGCAGCGGCAGACGGTGCTGGTCGCCAAGCAGGCGGCCGCGGTCGACTTCCTCTCCGGCGGGCGGCTGCGCCTCGGGGTGGGGATCGGCTGGCACGAGGTGGAATTCGCGGCGCTGGGGGTGCCCTTCCGCGATCGGGCGCGCCGATTCGAGGAGCAGCTCGCGCTGCTGCGCCGTCTCTGGACCGAGCGCGCGGTCACGTTCGCGGGGCACTACCATGATGTGCGCGCGACCGGCCTGACGCCCTTGCCGGTGCAGCGGCCGATCCCGCTCTGGATCGGGGCGAGCAGCGAGGCGGCGATCCGGCGCGCGACCAGGTTGGCCGACGGCTTCCTGCCGCTGCGCCCGCTCGATGGCGGCTGGGTGACGACGATGGCAAAGGTGCATGACTGGCTAGCGGAGGCCGGGCGCGACCCCGCCACCTTCGGGATCGAGGGGCGACTGGAGGCGGGCAGCGGCACGCCCGCTGACTGGCAGCAGACGATCGAACTATGGCGCGGCTTCGGGGCCTCGCACCTCTCGGTGGGCACCGGCGGTCGCGGTGGGGTCGATGCGCACATCCAGCGGCTGCGTGAGGTCAAGGCGGTGATCGACGCCTGATAAGCGCGAATTGACGAACGCGTTGTAAGCAGAAGAGGAACAGATGACTGTCCTGGCTACCGTCGTTATCCGCGACGTAATTCTGGCACTCGTCACCCGGGATTGCTAAGAATTCGGGCCGGATGGCGACGGTAGATACGGTATTCCGGGGTCAAGCCGCTAGCGCGGGCAAGGTATCGTGTTGTTGTTGTTTGTGGTCCGGGTCGAAATGCTGCAGCGTGCTGCCGAGTGCCCAGGCCTGGTGCAGCAGCTTCCGGGCGGCGGCGCAGCGGGCGACTTTCATCGGCTTGCCCGCCGCGCGCAGGCGCTGGTAGAAGGCCCTGATCGCGGGATTGTGCCGGGTGGCGCTGAGCGTGGCCATGTACAGCGCGGTGCGCAGGCGGCCGTTCCCGTCGTGGCCGATCGCCGGCCGGGCGCGGACGCTCCGGCCCGACTCGCGCGGCATCGGGGCCAGCCCGGCGTAGGCGGCGAGCGCCTCCGGCCCCGCGCAGAGCGTGAAGTTGCGCGTGCCGACCAGGAGCCAGGCCGCGGTGACCGGGCCGATCCCCGGTGCACTCGTCAGGCAGGTGAGCGACGCCGCCCACGCACTCTGGGCGAGCACCGCAGCGATCTCCCTGTCGCGGCTGGCGACCCGGCGGTCCAGGTCGGCGATCAGCGCGTCGAGGTGCTGGCGGACCGCCTCGACCACCACAGGCCATTGGAGGAGGGCGTGGCGCTGGTGGCGCGCCTGGGCGCGCATCGCCAGGAGGCCATCCCGCGCCACCAGCCGCTGCCGCACCTCGTGGTAGGCGGACGGCGGCGGTGCCCAAGGAGCCGGACGGAGCGCGGCGGCGAACTGGGCAAGGTCTCGCGCGTCGAGCGCGGCGGTCTTCGCCCGGCGCAATTGGGCCTTGGCGCAGTGGTGCGCCTGGCGCGGGTTGACCACCGCCACCCGGTAGCCCGCCTCGTGCAGGGTCACGGCGAGGGCCACCCAGGAGGTGCCCGTGGCCTCCAGCGCGACGCGCGCCGGCGGTGGCGATCCGGCGGCGCGGTCGAGCCGCTGCTGGAGCGCCGCGTAGCCCTGCGGCGCCTGGTCGCAAGTGAGCGGCGCGGTTGGCGTGCCCCCCGGCGCGAGCCAAGACGCGGTGAAGGTCTCGGTCGCGATGTCGATGCCCACGTACAACTGGTATGCCTTGCCCGTGTCCGCCATCGCCCCCTCCCGTGCTCCAACTACGGCAACGGTCCCCGGGACGGCCCTGGCCTGCGCTCGTGCTGCGTGGTCGCGGCCACGCGATACGGTCCAGGCTCTTGCCGTCCCGCGATGGTGGGGGGCCATCTACCTTCCGCGGTCCGGGCCGCTGCCAGAACAGCGCCCTCACCACCACCCCGGGACACCTCCAATATACGAGCCAGCAACTGTCTCGGGTGTCAAGGGGCCGCAGTTCAGGGACGACTGATTCTCGTCGGTTCGCTGGTGCGGGGCGCGGGCCCGCGGGACCGCGCCCCGCACCAGCTTGGCAAGGAACCCCGGGCGATCGGCCCG
>CADCWN010000110.1 GCA_902806415.1 uncultured Thermomicrobiales bacterium
GCATCGGCTGCTCGTACGGGTTCTCGTCGGCGATGCGCTCGTACATCTCGAACAGGTTGCCGTAGCGCTCCTCGATCTTCTGCCGGCCGAGCCGCTTGATCGAGTCGGCGAAGTCCAGGTAGACGCCGAGCCCGGTGGGGCCCACGCCCCGCCCCTCGTCGCACACCTCCTTGGCGGCGCGCGAGGCGATGTCGCGCGGCGCCAGGTTGCCGAAGCTCGGGTACTTGCGCTCGAGGTAGTAGTCGCGCTCCGCCTCGGGGATGTCCCCCGGCGCTCTCGTGTCGCCCTTCTTCTTCGAGACCCACACCCGCCCGTCGTTGCGCAGCGACTCGCTCATGAGCGTGAGCTTCGACTGGTACGCGCCGCTCTGCGGGATGCAGGTGGGGTGGATCTGCGTGAAGCACGGGTTGCCGAAGGCGGCGCCCTTCTTGTACGCCCGCCAGATCGCCGTCGCGTTGCACCCCTTCGCGTTGGTCGACAGGTAGAAGACGTTGCCGTAGCCGCCCGTGCAGAGGACCACCACGTCGGCCAGGTGCGAGTCCACCTTCCCGGTGACCTCGTCGCGGACGACGATCCCCCGCGCGCGCCCGTTCACCACGATCAGGTCGAGCATGTCGCAGCGCGGGATCATCGTCACGCCGCCCTTCGCGATCTCCTTCTCGAGCTGCTGGTAGGCGCCGAGCAGCAGCTGCTGCCCGGTCTGCCCGCGCGCGTAGAAGGTGCGGGACACCTGCGCGCCGCCGAACGAGCGGTTGGCCAGCAGCCCGCCGTACTCGCGGGCGAAGGGCACCCCCTGCGCGACGGCCTGGTCGATGATGTTCACCGAGTTCTGCGCGAGCCGGTAGACGTTCGCCTCGCGCGCCCGGAAGTCGCCGCCCTTGATCGTGTCGTAGAACAGGCGGAAGATGCTGTCGCCGTCGTTCTGGTAGTTCTTCGCCGCGTTGATCCCGCCCTGCGCGGCGATCGAGTGCGCGCGCCGCGGCGAGTCCTGGTAGCAGAAGCAGGTGACGTTGTAGCCGAGCTCGGAGAGCGTGGCCGCGGCGCTCGCGCCGGCGAGCCCCGACCCGACGACGAGCACGCGGTATTTCCGCTTGTTCGCCGGGTTGACGAGCTTGTAGTCGAACTTGGCCTTGTCCCACTTCTGCTCGATGGGGCCGGCCGGGATCTTCGAGTTGAGTTCCATTGCCTGGTCCGGGGTCCGCGCCTACTTGAGGATCCCGAGCAGCAC
>CADCWN010000111.1 GCA_902806415.1 uncultured Thermomicrobiales bacterium
CTAGCGGGGGCGGGGGCCGCAATTTCCTGCGCGCTCGGCAGGCTGGTCGGCTCGATCGCCCGCACTTCGTCGGTCGCCTCGCCGGTGCGGCTCTGCAGGAAGGCCAACGCCGCGTCGCCATCGAGGGTCAGGAACATATTGATCTCGGCCTCGCTCAACCGGGCGAAGGCCGCCTCGATCTCGGGCGCGATCTCCGGCAGGGCGGCGTAGTTCGGATCGGCATCGTCGGCGGCGTCATCGCAGGGCGCGTCGGAGACTTCCACCAACCGCTGTCGTCCCCCCGGCGGGGGGCTCTGCTCGTCGTCGAGGAGCGCGTCGAGGAATCCCCCTTCCTCCTCCGCCTCGGACGCCGACGGCACCTCAGTCGAAAGAGGGCCGGTTCCGAGACGCGGGCGATCGGCCTCCGGGCGCTCCGCGCCGATTCGCTCGGCGTCGCCCGGCGTGTGCAGGAGTTCGTCGGTCCCCGGGAGGCCGGACCCGAGCGAGCCGGTCCCGTAATCGGCGGGTCGATACTCCGTCAGGAGGAGATCGTCCACCGTGGCGGACTGCTCCCCCTGATTGCTCGATTCGCCCGCCGCGTCGCTCGCCGACTCCCCATCACTCGCCATGGCGGGGTCGGCGGGCGCGGCGTTCAGCACAGCGTCGGACTCGAATGTCGGGCCGACGGGGGCGAACTCCGTGGGCGGAGCACTCTCGGTCGCCAGGAGGCGATCGGTGCCGACGCCGTGCGAGGGCAGCATGGGGTTGCGGCGGGACCGGCGCTGCGGCGAGATAATCGTCGCCGGCGCGATCAGCGCGTCGGTCGTCACCGGCGGTACGCCGTGACCGTGCGCGCGCGCGGCGGCGGGCAGATCGCCGGTCGCGCCGACCGGGTCGCTGAGCAGCGCCGAGAGGTCGCCCGTATCGCGCGCCGCGAGCGCCGCAGGTGGCGAAGTCCGCCATCTCGCCCAGCCGCTCCTGTAAGAAGGTCGCCTGCTGATCGTCATCCAGGACCATGTACGCTTCCAGATCGGCGGGCGACAACGCCAGGAGTGCGGCTTCTTCCAGCGCCTCGGCATCGAGCGACACGCCGGGGAGCACACCAGTCGCGCCGGCATCCACAACCGCATCGGCCCCCTCGTCGGTGCGGGCTTCAGCGGGCGGCGCGGCGGGCATCCCAATCGCGGCGGGCTCCGCCACGTCCCCTTGAGGCGCGTGATCGGGCAGAGAATCGGTCGCCCCGATCAGCAGGTGATCGTCCGATTCGGGGGACTCGGGCGGGGGGGCGACGAGCGATCCGGTCGCCGCCAAGTCGGGCAATTCTCCAGTACCAGCCAGCGCACCTTCCGGCGCGGCGGCGACGACTGTATCTTCGCCATCCGCAGCGAGCGAATCTGCGGGGCTGAGCGGCGCGATCGCGGCCCGTTCCACGACCCGGTCGCCGGGTGGCTGGTCGCCCGCCCCCTGCTGGGTCGCGTTGACGGTCGTGACCTCCTCCTCATCCAGGAAGATCCATTCGGTATTGCCGTAGGTCGTCTGGCTCTCATCCCAGCCGCCCTTGTTCCAGAGGATCGCCTCTTTCTCGCCCCACTCGATCGGCGCGACCGCGTCCTCGGCCACCAGCTGCAATTCGATCTGCGTCGGCTCGGGGGTCGGCTCGACGATCACGTCGGCCACGACAACCGGAGCGGGCTCCGGCGCGGACGCGGGCTGCAAGGTGAGGAGGAGATCATCGAGCGCGATCTCCAGCGCGGCCGGCGGGGCCGCTTCGGCCTCCTCGACCGTCTGCAACACCTGCTCCAGCAGGCGATAGGAATGATCGAGCCGTTCGCGACCGCGATCGTCGGGGGCTTCCAGACTATCGAGTTGGGCTTCGAGATGATCGACCAGCAGCAACATCGGCGCGCGCGATTCGTTGGGGACGCCGCCGCGCTCGGCCGCCGCGAAGCCCTCGGTGAGCAGCTGGGACAACTCCGCGAGCTGCCAGGCCGCCGGGATGTCGAGCATCTTCGCCGAGCCGGCGAGCGTACCGAGGCTGCCGCGCGCGGCAGCGATCGCCTGGGTGTCGCGCGGCATCGCGAAGATACCGTTGACCCCGCGCCGAATGCCGGAGAAGAACGGCTTCACTTCCTCGACGAAGCTCGCGATTAAGATCGCCGCTTCGTCTCCGCTACCAGTGCCGGACATCGTCCCCTCCTCTAGGATGGTCTATTCGCCTCATCGGCGCTCGGGCGGCCCCAAAGTCGCCAGAGCGGTCGCGCCCAGCGCCGGGCGGCAGTTAGTGCCAGCGGCCCCACGGTCGGCGATACGCGAGCGCATCACCGACGCGCACCGGGGTCACGCCGGCACGGATCGGCACGATCGGGAACTCGGTCGCCCCGATCAGGAGCGCTCCACCGGGGCGCAGGGTGTCGTACAGGCGGTTGAGGACGCGCAACTGCTCCTCGCGCCGGAAGTAGAAGATCACGTTCTGGCAGAAGATCACATCCTGCGAGCCGATCGGCCAGGGCTCGCCGCAGAGGTTGTGTTGCCGGAAGGTCGTCAGCAGCCGCACCGCCGCGCCCATCCGCGCCCGCCGCCCGGCGGCATCCTCTTCGGCGTAGCGCGCGCCACTTGGGCGGCAAGCCCTCGAGGCGACGCGTGTCGTAGATACCCTCGCGGGCGTGGGCGATGTTGCGGGCGCTCAGGTCGCTGCCCAGGATGTGCAGCTCCCAGATTGTCGGCATCGGCACCGTCTCCAGGGCGATCATCGCCAGGGTGTAGGCTTCCTCGCCGGTGCTGCACCCGGCGCTCCAGAAGGCGAGCTCGCGGCGCCCACCACCGCTGTCGCGCCGCTTGACACACTCCGGCAGGATCGCCTCGCGCAACGCCCGGAACGCGGTTTCCTCGCGAAAGAAACGACTCTCGCTGACGACGAGCGCATCGGTGAGCGCCTCCCATTCGTCTGGATGAGTGGCGAGGTAGGCGCGATAGAGGGCCGGGCTCGCCAACCCGAGCGCCCGCACCCGCGACCACAGTCGCCCGTCGAGGAACCCCCGGCGACTCACCGGGAAGAAGAGCCCGAGTTCCCCAGCGATTAGAGTCGCCCAGTCGTCGGCCTCGGCGGCGGTGAGAGGCAAGGGGAGGTCGGACACCTGCCGCGACCCGATCCCCACCGCCGGAAGCGCCGACTCGTCACCCTGCCGCATCACCGCCGCCGTCCCCGCCCGTCGCGCACCACTTAGTCCGCGATGCTGGCGTATGACCCGGCGGCACGACCGGCCCTGAGCGTCGGCACCTGCCGTGCGCTATCGGGGACCGCGAACGGGGCGGCTTCGTCGGTGCCGAGGCGGAAGGCGGCGACGGAGGCGCGCAGGTCGTCGGCGAGGGCAGCCAGCGCCGCGACCGAGGCGACCGCCTGCTGCGTCCCGGCGGTGGTGCTGGTGGTGAGGCCCGAGATCTCGCCCATCGCCCGCGCGATCCCGCCCGAGGCCCGCGCCTGCTGCTCCGCCGCCAGGCTGATCGCCTCGATCAGCTCCGCCAGCTGCGCCGACGTCGTGTCGATCCGCGCCAGCGCCCGCCCCGCCTCGTCGGCCAGCCCCGCGCCCACCAGCACCTCTTGTGTCCCCTCGACCATCGCCACCATCGCCTCGCCGGTCTCGGCCTGGATGCCCTTGACCAGCGCTTCGATCTGCGCCGAGGCGGTGGTCGTCCGCTCGGCGAGTTGCCGGACCTCCTCGGCGACGACCGCGAAGCCCTTGCCGTGCTCGCCCGCCGCCGCCGCGCGAATCGCCGCGTTGAGGGCCAGCACGCTGGTCTGGTCGGCCACATCTTTGATCAGGGCCATGATCGTGCCGATCTCCTGCGAGGAGGAGGCCAGGCGCTCGATCTTCTTCGACGTCTCCTGCACCTGGTCGCGGATACGCCCCATCCCGGCGGCGGTCGCCGTCACTGCCTGCGCGCCATCCTCGGCGGCGTCGCGGGCCTCGCGGGCGACCTGGGCGGAGATGGCCGCGTTCTCGGAGACCTGCTGGATGGAGACGGCCATCTCCTCGATCGCCGTGGAGGTGTCCGCGATGCTGGCCGCCTGCTGCTCGGCGGACCGGCTCAGATTGTCGGTGGTCGTCAGGATCTCGTCGGTCGAGTTGCTGACCTGTTGGGTTGCGCCGTTGACCCGACCGATAACCTGCCGCAACTCGGTGATCATGTAGTTGAAGGAGTCCGCCACCGCGCCGAGCGCGCTGTCGGAAACCTCCGCCTCCACCGTCAGATCCCCCTCCGCCACGCTGCTCACCTCCTCGAGGAGGCGCACGATCTGGGTCTGGAGGGCGGCGTTCTGCTCCTCCTGCTGCCGCGCATTCGTGACGATTTGGTCGACCATCGTGTTGACGGTGCGCCCCAGGCTCGCGAACTGGTCCGTCCCCGTGACGGGTATCCGGCTGCTGTAGTCGCCGTCGCCGATCTGCCGGGCGACGCGCTGCATCTGCCCGACCGGGCGGGTGATCTGGCGCGCGGCGAGGAAGGCGAAGGCGGCGGCGGCGACGGCGAAGAGGAGACCCAGAAAGAGGAAGGTCTGGGTTTGCAGGTTGACCGGCGCGAGGATCGCGGCCTCCGGCTGGCTGGCCACCAGGGACCAATTGGTCGTGCCGAGTTTGGTGATCGAGGCGTAGTCGCGCTCGTCGCCGAGCGTGTAGGCGAACGCGCCCCTGTTGTCGCTCGCGGCGAGTGCGCCGAGGAAGCCCTGGCTGACCGGGAGCGTCGTGAGCGCGACATTGTCGACGCCGAATCGCTTCGTTCGCCTGATCTCATCGAGACGCGCCGAGCTGATCGGGCGGTAGGTATCCAACCGCAGCTGACCATCGGTCAGCGCAGGAACCGCGCCGGATCGCAGGACGACCACCCCGTCGTTATCGACGAGGGACAGGCGCAAACTCTGCTGCGCTTGCTGGCCGCCTTGCGCGGTATGGGCATCGAGCAACGTCTGCAGCGCAGCGGCGTTCACCCGCAGCCGGATCACGCCGGTGACGCGATTCGTCTGCCCCGCCTGGTAAACCGGCGTGGAGATGTAGAAGACCGATTGTTTCGCGGCCGCATTGATCGCGGGGACGGAGATGAATGGCTGGCCCTTGAGGGCGGTCGCGAAGAATTCTTGCCCCGAGAGATCGGCGTCTTCCTCATTGCCCAGACCCGCGCTCGCGGCATCGAGGAGGACACGCCCGCGGGTGTCCGTGAGCCCCGCTAGCTCGAAGGAGGGGTTCTGCCGCACCAGTTGCCGCAATTGGTTGAGCGCGCCGAGAGAATACTGGAAGCGGTCGGCACCCTCGTTCGAGGAATAGAGGACCACGGCATCGGCTTGCGAGGCGAACTCGACCAGGGTCTGCGTCGAGGTCAGGAATGCATCCAGCGTCCCGGCGGTCGTGTCGTTCAGGGCATCGAGCGATTCGGTCTGGCTCGCCAGCAGCGATGATTGCAGCGAAGACCGCCCGACAATGCCGAGGCCAATCATCGGCAGGAGTGCCAGGAGCAACATCAGGCCGATGAGCCTGATGCCGATATCGCTGCGGAATCGATCGAGCGGATTCCTCGCCCATGAGCGTGGCCTGTTCATCGTGGTGTTCGCCTCACTTTCCCCTTCTGCCCGTCTGAAGATGGCCCGTCAGTGCGGGATACAGGCCGCCACTCACCGTGGCTACCGCTCGAATTCGGTGGCATTCTGCTCCCCCAGCGACAGCGCGCCGAGTAAGGCACCGAGGTCGAGCACCCCGAGCAGCTCCGCCGCGACGCCCTCGCGCGGCGGGGTCCGATAGAAGCCAGCCCAGTAGCGCGCGCCACCGCCGGGCTGCTGACCCTCCGGCAGCGACAGGATTTCGGACGCGC
>CADCWN010000112.1 GCA_902806415.1 uncultured Thermomicrobiales bacterium
CCGTCGGCCCGCACCAGAACGGCGCGGGCGAGGGGATGGCGAGGCAGACTCGTGCTCTACCCACTGAGCTACGGTCCCCGACGGTGACGCTGCGCCGCACGCGGTGGTGCGGCCGCGATGAGCCTGGCCGGACTCGAACCGGCGACCTCCCGCTTAGCAGGCGATAACCCTGCACCAGCGGCCCGACCCGCGGGCGAAGGGCGGCCAGGGTGTTTGTTGGCGCTCTACCACTGAGCTACAGGCTCGCGACGAACATGAATCAGGGGGACGGGTCTCGAACCCGCTCTCAGGGGACCACAGCCCCTTGTGCCGAGCCGCTTACACCACCCCCTAGCGACGCATGTGAACGGCATGTGAACGGCGGATCGGGATGGCACGACTCGAACGTGCGGCCCCTCGCTCCCGAAGCGAGTGCTCTGCCGACTGAGCTACATCCCGTGTGCTGCACGGCGGGCGCTGGCCCGCAATACGCCCGGCGCGACTCGAACGCGCGGCCTTCTCCATCGGAGGGAGACGCTCTGTCCGTCTGAGCTACGAGCGTGCGACGACGTGCCGAGTACCGCCGGCGTGATTCGAACACGCGGCCCCCTGGTTCGTAGCCAGGTGCTCTCGTCCACTGAGCTACGGCGGTGAAAAACGATCGCGCGGATGACCGCCGATGTTCGCGGACGAACATCGGCACTGCTCGTTCGTGCTGTCTCCGCGGGCATGCGCGCGCTCCGTGCGATCGCCGTCCTGAAAAGAGGGGCCACCCGGACTCGCACCGGGACATCCACGCTGGCGGCGTGGCGTCATGCTGTTAGACCATGGCCCCAGGCGACGGACATGCTCGCTGGTCCTTTACCCTCGCAGCTTCGTCCGCCGCGCGGCGCAGGCACCGCGAGACGAGACACGCACTCCGTCGTGGCTCCCGGCGACGGCGACGATGGCCCGTCCGTCCGCCGAGAGTGCGTGCCGGACGACACGCATGACGAGGCCAGCGGGATTCGAACCCGCACCCTTCCGCTAGACAGGCGGACGCTCTGACCGGTTGAGCCATGGCCCCGAGTGTGGTCCGCCGCCGGCGCGACAGGCGCAGAATCGCCGTACGCACAGGGAGTCGCGTTCGCCAATGCTCGGGCGCCACGCGCGCGCCGGCCGACGGAGGACCACGTGAACTCGGTGTTGCTGGTACTGCACTTCCCCAGACCATCACTTGTCAAACAGCGGTCGACGCGCGCGGCGTCGTGCACGACGGCGGCGCCGCACCGGGGCCCCGGAACGCAACACGCCCCACCTGGCACTCGGCGCAGGTGGGGCGTGTGGAACCGCTCCCGGCTCGGGTCGGGGAGGCACTCGTTAGGGAGTGCGCCCTCCGACCGCGGCGTCTGCACCAGAGGTTGTCCGCGGGCGCCGGTCGTC
>CADCWN010000113.1 GCA_902806415.1 uncultured Thermomicrobiales bacterium
CGGGTGAGTTCCGGGTCTCGCAAGCCTGTGTTGCGTTGTGGACATGGGCTGACCCCTCCCCGCCGCCCCGGTGGCGACCCTCCCCTGAAGCGGGAGGGTAAGGAGTACTGCCAAGCAACGCCCTTCCCCCTCTCCTAGCATTGGGAGAGGGGGTGCCGCCCGCACATTGTCCTGACTTGCAGCAGGATCAATCCGGTTCATCCGGAGGCGGCGGGGGTGAGGGCCGCCCCCGCCCTCAGGCGTTGAACACCCGCTGACGTTCCCGGCGGTCGCGCTCGCGGCGCGACCGTTGCTGCTCTTGTTCCGGGGTGCGCTCGACGGGCGGGGATGCGACCTGGGCTGTCGCCTCGATCCGCTCCTTCGCTTCGCGCATCAGCGCGAAGATCTTGTCCAACGCCTCCTCCCAGGTCAGTTTCAGGCCGGTCGTGGTGAGGCGCAGACTCGTCGGGCCGACGAAGATGTAATCTCTGAAGAGGCGGCGTAGGGCCAGTTGGTCGAGACGCCCCGTGGGGAAGGGGCGCAGGGTGAGCGAGCCGTCGCGGAAGGTGACCGCCTCCAACCCGAGCGCGACCGCCTGGATCTTCACGGTGGTGAGGTAGCCGAGCGCGCGAACCTCGTCGGGGAGCGGGCCAAAACGATCGGCCAACTCGCGCAGGAGATCGTCGAGTTCCGGCGCGGCGCGGACGGCGGCGATCCGGCGATACTCGCGCACGCGCGTCGCCGGGTCGGTGATGTACTCAGCGGGCAGGAGCGCGCTGATCGGCAGATCGAGCAGGACCGGGCGCTCCTCCTCGACCGCCACGCCCGTCCGCTTCTCCTCGACCGCCGCGTGGAGCATCTGCACGTAGAGATCGAAGCCGACCGCCGCGATATGCCCCGACTGCTCAGCGCCGAGCAGATTGCCCGCGCCGCGCAGTTCGAGGTCTTTCATCGCGATTTTCAGGCCGGAGCCGAGATCGGTGTGACTGCCGATCGTCTCCAGGCGCTCCTGCGCGTCGCTCGTCAGCGGCTTCCCCTCGCGGTAGAGGAGATAGGCGTAGGCGCGATTCCCCGAGCGCCCGACCCGCCCGCGCAACTGATGGAGCTGTGTCAGTCCGTAGTAGGGCGCGTCGTCGATGATGATCGTGTTCGCCGCCGGGATGTCGATCCCGGACTCGATGATCGTCGTGCAGACCAGCACGTCGAACTCGCCGTTGACGAACGAGAGCATCACCTTCTCGAGTTGGCCCTGGTCCATCTGCCCGTGGCCGATCCGTACGCGCGCCTCGGGGAGCAGTTCTGCGATATGCGCCGCCACCATCGCCAGCGACTGCACCCGGTTGTGGACGAAGTAGACCTGGCCGCCGCGATCCAATTCGCGCATGATGACCTCGCGCGCCAGCGCGTCGTTGTAGGCGACCACGAAGGTGCGGATCGGCAGGCGTTCCTCCGGCGGTGTGTCGATCACGCTGAGGTCGCGGATCCCGGCGAGCGCGGTGTGCAGGGTGCGCGGGATCGGCGTGGCGGTCAGGGTCAGCACATCGACGGTGGCGCGCAGCTTCTTCAGCTTCTCCTTGTGCGCCACACCGAAGCGCTGCTCCTCGTCCACGATCAGCAGGCCGAGGTTCTTGAAGCGGATGTCGCTGGCGAGGAGCGCGTGGGTGCCGATGACGATATCGACCTTCCCCTCGGCCATGTCGCGCTTGACCGCCTCGCGCTCCGCCGTCGTGCGCAGCCGCGACAGCATCTCGACGCGGGCCGGGAACGGCGCGAGGCGCTCCTTGAAGGTGCGGGTGTGCTGGAGAGCCAGCACCGTCGTCGGGACCAGGACGGCGACCTGCGTGCCGTCGTTGACCGCCTTGAACGCCGCGCGGATCGCTACCTCGGTCTTGCCGTAGCCGACATCGCCGGTGACGAGGCGGTCCATCGGGCGGGTGGTTTCCATGTCGCCTTTGACCTCGGTGATCGCACGCAGCTGGTCCTCGGTCTCGACGTAGGGGAACGACGCTTCGAGTTCGCGATCCCAGACGCTGTCCGGCCTGAAGGCGTGGCCGGGGGTCGCCTCGCGCGCGGCGTAGAGGGCCAGCAACTCGTCGGCCATGTCGGCGACCGCGCGCTTGACGCGGCTCTTCGCCTTGGCCCACTCCTGCGAGCCGAGGCGATTCAGGTTCGGCTCGTCGTCGCCGGTGCCGCTGTAGGGCGCGATCCGGTCGGTCTGGTCGATCGGGACGAAGAGGCGGTCGCCCGCCGCGTAATCGAGGGTCAGGAACTCGCGCGTCGGGGCCGCCCCACCGCCGAGCGGTGCCTCACCGACCGTGCGCGTGATCATCCCGGTGTAGCGCGCGATCCCGTGCTCCAGGTGGACGACGTATTGCCCCGGCACCAGCGCGTGGACGAACGCCTGGTGCTGCGCGCTGCTGCGCCGCGAGGCCCGCCGCACGACGCGCACCGTGCCGAAGATGTCGTGATCGGTCAGCACGACCAGCGCGCCCGGCGTGAGCCGCTGGCGGCTCTCGGCGTCTCCGCTCTCATCAGCGAAAGTCCCGGCACTGCCGCTGGCGGGCTCGTAGAGCCAGCCGTTGCTCAGCGTCTCCTGGACCAGCGTCAGCGGCGGCAGCGGCTCCGGCAGTCCGTCGGTGGCCATTTGCGGGAAGATGTCACGCTCGGCGAAGATCTCGCGCAATCGCTCGGACTGCTCGGTGACGATGATCGTCCGCACCTCGCCGCGCATGTAGGTCGCGACATCCTGGACGAGGCGCGGCAGCCGACCGGCGTAGGCGGCGGGCTGGCCGAGGCGGTCGAAGGCCAACGTCGCGCCCGACTCGCCCCCGGCGGCCTGGCCGAATTCCAGGCGTGGGGCGCTGGCGAGTTTGGCGGTGACGTCGGTCCAGCGATGATAGGGACGCAGGAGCCCTTTCGGCAACTCGCCGTTCGCCTCGAAGCCGAGGCGCAGTTCCTCCGCCTGCGCCTCGGTCTGTTGCGCGGCCAGGCGGATCGCACCCGGCTCGTCGAAGACGATCCGCGCGCCGGGCGGGAGATAATCGAGCAGGCTCGCCGGCTTGGCGCTGAAGAAGGGCGCGAGAAAATCGGGCGATGGCGGCGTCTCGCCCCGCTCGATCAGCGTGAGGAGCCGATTCCATTCCTGCACCACCTCGGGCCGCAAGGTGGAGGGATCGAGGGCGCGCAACCGTCCTAACGCCGCGCCGCGCTCCCAGAGTGGCAGTTCGCCGGCCGGGAGGATCGTGGCCGTCATCAGGCGACCGGAGGAACGCTGGGTGGCCGGGTCGAACGGGCGCAGCGAGTCGATCTCGTCGCCGAACAGTTCGATCCGGATCGGGCGGTCAGAGCCGGACGGCCAGAGATCGATCAGCCCGCCGCGCCGACTGAACTGCCCCGGCTCCTCGACCGCCGTGACCGGCTCGTAGCCGCCGCCGATCCAGCGCGACAGGGTCTCGCCCACATCGAGATCGTCGCCGACGCGCAATTCTTGCTGCCACTCGCGCAACGCCGTGGGCGACATCGTCTGCCCCTGCAAGCCGCGCGCGCTGGCGACGAGGATCATCCCGCCCGCGCTGTCGCCCGCGCGGGCGCGCAGCAGCCGGTCGAGCGTGCCGAGTCGTGCCGCCGCCGCCACCGGGTCGAACGGGAGTTGCTCGTATGGCAGGGCATCCTGCGCCGGCCAGAGCAACAGTTCGTCGCCCGGCGCGAGGTAGCACGCGAGGCTGTCGTGCAGGCGCGCGGCGGCGTCCTGCCGCGAGGCGACGACGAGCAAGGGGCGGTCGAGCGCGCGCGCCAGGGCCGCGATAACGACCGGTCGCGTCTCTTGCGGGACGGACTCCACGGTGAACGTCTCGCCAGTTTGTGCCCGCCCCAGCGCCGCGACGATCGCCGCGAACTGCTCGTCGCGCGCGATTTCCGATAGCAAAGAAGTCAGCAGCATAGCGGCAAGGTTCCTTTATCCGCACCACGGTGTCGTCGCGATCGGCGCAACACAAAGAAGCCTGATCGTGGCGATCGGCCATCTTTCGCGCTGGTCGAACCAGCGCGGAAAGTATACCAGGGGGCGGGGGATGGGGTAGAGTAGTGGGGGTGCGGGCTTGAGTCGGCACGGGTGGGTGATGCTGGTGGATGGATGGGATTGATGACGCTTGACTCGTGGATCGCTCTAGTGGATGTCTAGCGGGCGCGGGTGCCGGCGGACTGAAGTCCCGGCTGGGGGCTCCGCCACAAAGTCCACCTCCGTGGACTGAGGGACTACCACCACGGTGCCCGTATACAAGAGATAGCATCTTGCGACAGCCAGCCCACGGAGGTGGGCTTCGTGGTGAGCATGGCGAACCTTCAGCCGGGGCTTTAGCCCATCGGCATCACCCACCCTCACGGGGCAACTGCTCGCTCCGTGCCGGTCAAGCAACGTCGGTGTGCGGCCTGTTCATGAGGACGAGAGCGCGTCCATTATGCTCTGCGCTCTCGCCGCTCCGGCGTGCTTATGGCGTCAGTTGCTTCACTGTGTCAGCTTCGTATCGGGATGCTCCTGCGCGTAGCGGCCCAGGTGGACGCCGATATCTTCCTGCAATTGGATCGTCAGCCCGCCATCAACGGCCAGCGCCTGGCCGGTGATGAATGAGGCATCATCCGAGCAGAGGAAGGCAATCGCTGCGGCGATGTCGGCGGGGGTGCCAGTGCGCCGCACCGGGTACTGCTGATCGAAGAAGCGCAATCCTGCCGGGTTCCGCTCCCACCGTGCCTGCATATTCTCGGTCACGATGTGGCCGGGGCAGATCGCGTTGACGCGGATCCCGAGCGGCCCGAAATCGACCGCCATCTGGCGGGTCAGGCCGATCACCGCCGCCTTGCCGGTGTCGTAGACGAGGGCGCGCGGGGCCGCGAGCAGGCCATGCACTGAGGAGATGTTGATGATCGTGCCCCCGCCCGCCGCCTGCATTCGCGGCACGGCGTACTTCGCGCCGACGAAGAGCGCCTTCACCAGCACGGCGAAGCCGCGATCCCAATCGTCCTCCTCCACCTCGACCGCTGAGCCTTTCGCCATCGCGGCCACGCCATAGGCGTTATTCACCAGGATCGTGAGCTTGCCCCAGCGCTCCACCGCCGCGTCGATCATCCGCCGGATGTCGTCCGACCGGCTGACATCGGCGACGATCGCCTCGGCGACCCCGCCCGCCTCCCGGATGCGCGCCGCGTTTTGCTCGGCCTCCTCGCCGTTGATATCGGCGATCAGGACGCTGGCACCGTCAGCGGCCAGCCGCCGCGCCGTGCCGCCCCCGATCCCCAGCGCCCCGCCCGTGACAATGGCGACCTGCCCACTCAGGTCCGGCATCGCTCGCCTCCTCCAGCGCTCTCGCTCATTCTTCCGAGGATGTGTCCGTCGCGCTCGTAGGGTAGCACGACTTCGGGGCGCTGTCTGCCGCGTTTCTTGCTACAATCCCGGCGTATGGAACAGTCGCCGCTCTCGACATCAACGCGCCTCCATGTTGCCCTGCGCGCCTGCGCGGGGCGGCGTGTCCTCGTCCTCGGCGATATGCTGGCCGACGAGTACATCATCGGGCGACCGTCGCGCCTCTCGCGCGAGGCGCCGATCCCGGTCCTGGAGTGGGTTGATCGCTACATCGTGCCGGGCGGCGCGACGAATTTGGCGCGCAACTGTCGCGCGCTCGGGGCGACCGTCGCCGTCTGCGGCACGATCGGCGACGACGAGCCGGGGCGGGCGCTGGCCGCGCGCCTGGCCGAGGAGGGGATCGACACCGCCGGGTTGATTGGCGAGGCGGGCCGACCGACCGCCACCGCGACGCGGGTGATCGGCGGCGGGCCGCAGATCGTCAGCCAGCAGATCGCGCGGATCGACCGGATCGTGCGCGAACCGATCGCGGCGGGGACGCAGGCGCGGCTGATCGCGTTCCTGGAGCGCGCGATCCCCCGGCATGATGCCCTGGTCGTCTCCGATTACGAGCATGGCGTGATCGCGCCCGCCCTGATCGCCGCCGCGCTGCCGCCCGCGCGGTACCACGGCCACACGATCACCGTGGACGCGCACGGCGATCTCGGGCGTTTCGTCGGGATCACGATCGCCACGCCGAACCAGGACGAGGCCGCCGCTTCGCTCGGTCGTGCCCTGCACACCGACGACGATGTCTGCCGGGCCGGTCACGACCTCGCGCGGCAGATGGCGGCGCGCGCGGTGCTGATCACGCGCGGCAGCGAGGGGATGACCCTCGCCGAATCCGACGGGTCGTGCCGCCACCTCCCCGCCGCCGCCCTCAGCGAGGTGCGCGACGCCACCGGCGCGGGCGACACTGTCTCCGCCGTCGTCACCCTCGCGCTCGCCGGTGGCGCGTCCCTCGCGGACGCCGCCCGCCTCAGCAACCTCGCCGCTGGGATCGTGGTGCGCCGCCTCGGCGCGGCGGTCGTCACGCCGGGGGAGTTGGCGGCGGCGATCGATTCGGCAGCCCCGACCGAAGAGCGGTAGCCCCGCTACCGCGATCACGCCTCGCTACGTCTCCCTTGGCTTGGCCCCCGGCGTTGTTCGCAGTGCCTGTTCTTGGGGCGCTCTGGCTTCCTCGCTTCCCTTCACCCGCCGATCCTCGTGCTCGTCTGCGCCAATTCCTGTCGCCCAATTTTCCGCGTCTGGGACGAGAAAAGATCCAAGCAGCCCGCTCATTTTGAGTGGTGGACCGGAGACAAGAGTAATCCCTGCGCGGCTGGTTTGCGTAGCAATGGGCGTGACCGGCCAACAATTGGTATCGGCGAGTGCAGCGAGAGTCAGGGATAAATGTCTCAGCGATCAGCCGTGTGTGCCGCTTCTCAGCATCTATCATCTCGCCCGCTCTGGCGGGCGGTCGGCCTGGCCGCGCTGGCCTTGCTCTCCTCCGCCCCGACAACCTCGGCCCATGTGCGCTGGTTCGTGCCGAGCCCGGCGCGGCCGATCGACCCTGCGGATGTCTTCAGCGGCGTGACGATCCTCACCTTCGTCGCGATCGGCGCGACGCTCGCCCTCGCCTGGGTGGCCGCGCGCCTCGCGGTGCGCTGGCGTCTGAACGCGCGGGCGCGCGCGCTGGCGCTGCCGCTCTTGCGCCGTTTCGCCGTCGATCTGCCCCGACCCGCCGACATGTACCCGTGGATTCCCGCCGTCCTCGCGCTGCACACCGCCGTGCTCTTGTTCGTGCGCGGGGTCGAGCGGCAGTTGTTCGTGCCGAACCTCGCCCTACCATATACCCTGCCCGCCGGGATGTTGGCGCTGGGCGAGATCGTGGTGGCCTTCAGCCTGGTGGGCGGGATTGCGGTCGGCGCACTGATGCGCCCGGCGGCGCTCGGACTGGCCCTCATCGGCCTGTTCGGGATGGTCTACTTCGGCCCGCTCCTGATCATCGAGCATCTCTATCTGTTCGGCATCGCGGGGTTCCTCTTCATCGCCGGTCGCGGGCCGAGCGCGATCGAGCGTGTGGTGCGCGGGGCGGGTCGCCCGCACGTCCCGCTCTTGCCCTATGCCGTGCCGATCCTGCGCGGCTCGTTCGGGCTGGCGACGATGATCACCGGCTTCACCGAGAAGCTGTGGAATCGGGATCTGGCGTTGGCGTTCCTGCGCGACCACCCGTTCAATGTCACCGCCGCGACCCCATTCCCGCTCAGCGATGCCCAGTTCGTCATCGGGGCGGGGTTGGCCGAGGTGACGCTCGGCGCCCTGATCCTCGTGGGCCTCTGGCCGCGCGCGGCGGCGCTCGCCGCCTGGGTGCCGTTCAATCTCGCCGTGCCGTTCCTGGGCGCGCAGGATGTGATCGGCCACCTGCCGATCTATGGCATCCTGCTGACGATCCTCCTCTGCGGCTCGGGTCGCGCATTCGCCGCGACCCTGCGCCGCGAGACCGAGCCGCGTCACCACCGCGTCTTGCCCACCCCCGCCGCGCTGTCAGCGCCGTCGTATGGCGTGGCCGCCAGCAGCCGCCCTCGACCGCGCATCCGGGTACGCGAGGTGGTGCGCTGATCTCCTTGTCCGGGTGATCGCGGAGGTATCCGCCGGATGTTGACCATCGCGTCGGCGCGTCTCCACGGTATTGGTCAATGCGCGATGGCTACGCGAGTTCGTCCCGCGCGAGCTGATCCAGGCGTTTCAGCTCTTCGCGGTAGAGCTTGGCCAGCATCCGCGGGGCGATCAAGCGCTCGATGAAGCCGGCGACGCCGCGCGCCCCGTCGTAGGTGGTCTCGATCTTGACACGGCTGTTCTTGCCGTCGGGGGTGACGGTGAACGTCGTGACCGTGGTCCCATCGACATCGCGCTCGCGCAAGATCCGGCCCGGCTGCGGCTCCTCGACCCGCTGCCGCGAAGTCCGCGTGCGGCCGCCGAGCCTGACCTTGAACCTGATGATCGTGCCGGCCCCGACCCCGCCCTCCTCGACGACGAAATCGGAGAAGGCTGGTGGCAGGATTCGCGGGTGGTGCTGCCGGTAATCCGCGAGGGAGCGGTAGACGCTCTTCGAGGGTGCCCCGATCGCCTCCTCGGCCATCGCCATGATCTTGGTCATCGCCCCCTATTCTTCCTCGCGCGGCGTCATCTGCCGATGCGTTATCGATGCCGTGCCGACGGGCGGCGGGATACAACGGTATCGACCCTGGCAGCATAGCGCTTCGGCCCCGATTCAGGCTCCGCCTATCGGTGGAAATGGGGCTCCCTCGTCTGGCTGGTGCGCTGTCGCGCACCCCTGGCGGGTATGCACAGCGCGGTTGCTCGTTGATCCGATCCCCAGCCATTCTCGGCCTTCGTATCGTGCGAGTGGTGCATCGTTCATGTCGCCGTCGGGATTGCTTGCGCGCCGCGCATGGGGTGTCTATACTGCGCGCAAGCCCGCTGCGGGTGCGCCGCACGCGGGAGACTTGCCGGGGTGCAAGGGGCGCACTGTCCGCGCGTCGGGTCATCCCACAGCACGGGCCATTGGCCCGAAGGAGGCAGCGATGGTGGATCAACCGGGGCGGCGACGCCATATCATCCGCCGGATGTGCGATCAGGGGGACGCGGTCACTGTCTGGGAGACCGGCGCGGACACCGAGACCGACGAGGAGGCCCAGGCCGCCGTTCGCGAGGCCGAGCGGATCTTCCGCGAGGCGCTCGTGCGCGGCGACGTGCCGTTCGCGATCGACGCCGACAAGGGCGCGCAGAAGCTGGACCGCTGGGACGCCCGCGCCCGGGAGGCCGACGAGATCGTCATCGCCCCGCGCCTGATGGGCGGCTGAACCCTCCGCGATCGGGCCGAGTCTATCCCGCCGCGCGGCGTGTACGCCACGCGGCGTTTTCCTGCCCGCCGATTGCTTGATGTTGCGTCTCGCCTCCCACCACTCTGAACTGCCGCTCAGATGTTGCGCCCGAACTCGCTCGCACGTCGTCGGGTGC
>CADCWN010000114.1 GCA_902806415.1 uncultured Thermomicrobiales bacterium
AGCTGCGCCCCGATATTCCGGCCCACGTCCACGTCGGCGATGTCGATCGAGAGGATCTCGTAGGCGGTGCCCGCGTCGAGCCCGCGCGACAGGACCAGCTTCGAGATCGCGTCCGGGTTCTCCAGCACCGCCTTGTGGTCGCTCGCCGAGCCGATCGAGGAGACCGTCCCCTCGCCGACGCGCGCGATGATCGTCTCCTCGCCCGCGCCGCCGACCAGCCGCTCGATATTGGCCCGCACCGTCACGCGCGCCACCGCCGTGAGCTGGATCCCGTCCTTGGCGACGGCGGAGACGCGCGGCGTCTCGATCACCTTCGGGTTGACGCTCACCTGCACCGCCTCCAGCACGTCGCGCCCGGCCAGGTCGATCGCGGTCGCGCGGCGCCAGGGGAGCTCGATATTGGCCCGGTCGGCGGAGATCAGCGCCGTGACCACCCGCCCGACGTCGCCGCCGGCCAGGCTATGCGCCTCCATCTGCCCCACATCGAGGTCCAGGCCGGCCTTGGTGGCGCTGATCAGGGGCCGCACGATCGCGGCGGGGTTGACTTTGCGGAGCCGCATCCCGATCAGCGTGCCGATGCCGACGCGGACCCCGGAGAAGAGCGCCGTGATCCACAGCCCCAGCGGCACGAAGTAGAAGAAGAGCAGGATGAAGAGGACGATGACTCCGGCGACGACCATCCCGAAGGTTGGTAAGAACATGGTTCAGCTCCTTTGTAGAAACGATAGCGTTGATCAAGAGTCCTGATCGCGTGCTCAGTGGTCATGGTGTGAACAGCAGACCGTCGCGGCTCCCCACATCGCGCTACAAGCTCTCCCCCTCAGGCTCATCGGGCGCGATCTGGCGCACGACCCGCCGATAGCCCTCATCGAGGATGACTTCGACCGTCGCGCCGCTGGGGACGACCTCGCCGCGCGTAATCACGTCGGTCCGCTCACCGCCGATCTGGGCGAAGCCACCCGGTCGCAGCACGGAGAGGACTCGGCCACGCGCCCGCAGCAGCGATGGCCGCGTGTCGGGGGCAAGGGACTGCTCGCCGCGCGCCGCCTCACCGGTGAGCAACTGCACCGCGCGCCAGATGCCACCCTGGCGTACCGCCGCTGCCGATGGATTTGGCATCTCATCCCCAGGCCCATCGGTGATCATCGCCAGTGACGCCGTCTGCAACACGAGTCCGCGCCGCCGCGCGGTGGCGGGGAGTAACCAGAAGAGGAGCCCACCGCCGGCGATGAAGGTAGCCATCGCCAGCAGTACCGAGGGGATCGCGCGCTCGGCCGCCGCGCCGGTTGGCAGATCGCCGCTCGTCACGGAGATGACGAGCGCCCCGAGCAAGGAGGCCCCACCGAGGACCCCCGCGATCCCGAAGCCGGGCAAGACCAGCACCTCCGCCGCGACGAGCAGGATACCCAGCGACGCCAGCGCGATCCCCTCCCAGCCCGCCAGCCCGGCCAGCATGTGCCCCCAGAAGAAGAGGGCGAGCGCGCCGATCCCTAATCCGGTGAGGACCCCGACCTCACCGGCGACGGTTGACCAGACAACCAGCAGCGCGCCGAGCCCGAAGAGGAGCGCGCCGAGTCCCGGCAGGGTCAAGAGGCGCACCAGGCGCTCTGCCGGGCTGATCCCCGCCACTTCCGCCGTCGTCTCGGTCAGCCCCGCGACGCGGAGCAATTCGGCACGGTCGACGGCCACCCCATCGATGAACCCGCGCGCGGCGGCGTCCGCGGTGGTCAGCGTGACCAATCGTCCGGCGGGGAGCCCGGCGACGGTCACCGCCGGATCGACCATCGCCTGTGCGATCAGCGGGTCGCGATGCCGGGTCTCGGCGGTCGCCTTGAATGTCCCGCGCACCGCCGAGACGGTCTTCTCGTCGGCCTGGACCCCATTACCGGTCACCGGCGTCGCCGCGCCGAGGACCGCGCCCGGTGCCATGTAGATCTCGTTCGAGGCGAGCGCGATCAGCGCCCCCGCCGAGAATGCTTCGCGGTTCACGAAGGCGATCGTCCGCACCGGCGACGCCAGCAGCGCCTCGCGCATCTGTAAGACGGCGTCGAGTCGGCCGCCGGGCGTGTTGATCTCCACGATGACCGCGCGTGCGCCCTCCTCTTCCGCCTCACGTAAGACACGCGACAGGTACGGGGCCACGCCGAGGTCGATCGGGCCGTCGATCCGCGCGACCGGGATACGATCGGTAGCTGCCCTAGCGGACTGCGGCAGCCACGCGCTGCCCAATACCCCGACCAGGATGAGCAACAGGCCGAGGCTCCTGCCACCACGCCACCACTGTTGCCGTCCAAAGAGGCGGCGCTGCGGAGAGAAGCTTGGGTGAAACATCACGGTACCTACCTTTCGGGCCGGGGATGCGCCGGATGCGCGCCGGGCCTTGCGCAACATGTGACCTGTTGCAGGATTCCGGCGTTATCTGCATCCCATCGTGGCTGGCGGTGCGGGAAACGAGGTGGTTCGAGGTGATAACCCTTCCGAAGTGAGCAGTGCGCCGCGCGATCAAAGCGCGGTAATACAAGACAGGGGACGGATCCTGTGGGGGCCAGTTTCGGCGTTCCAGTCTGGAACCCTCCTGACCTTAATGAGGATTATCGGTGGCGAACCTCAATATCCACCTCAACAAGCTAACCGAGCGCGACAACGGTGGGTGTCGCTCAACACTGGCAAGGTTACCGATCTCTGTGCTGGCTCATTATCCATCCTGGTAGTCTCGGATGGATAATGAGCCAGCACACCGGCTGATCGCTGGCCCGCGAGGCCAGCTCGACCAGTGCCTGCTCCTGTTCAAGCCGGATACGATCCTGCGCTGGCACCGTGAACTGGGCTGGCGCAAATGGACCTCCCGACGGACGCATCGGGGAGGTCGTCCGACTATCCCGGTCGAGGTGGAGGCGCTCATCTTGCGGCTCGCGCGGGAGAATCTGCGGTGGGGGCATCGCCGCATCCAGGGCGAACTGGGCAAGCTCGGCTACGCAGTCAGCGCGTCAGCCGTGGCGCGGCCCTCCGGCGTCGCCGCGTGCCGCCTGCGCCCGGGGGCAGGCGGCACGCGGCACGCGGCGGGACTTCATCCAGCGCCACCGGGATGTACCCGTCGCCTGCGACTTCTTCACGGTCGAGTCAATCTTGCTCAAGACCCTGTACACGCTGTTCTTCGTCGAGATCGGGACCGGCCGCGTGCATTTCGCTGGCTGCACCGCCCGCCCGCCCGCGGCCTGGGTCGCGCAGCAGGTGCGTCTATCTCGCCTGGACCTTGCAGGAGGCGGGCGCGCCGCCTCGCTTCCTCATCCACGATCGCGACGCCAAGTTCCCACTGGCCTTCGACACCGTGTTCGCGTCTGAAGGCATCGAGGTCGTCCGCACGCCGTACCGGGCACCGACGGCGAACGCCTACGCCGAGCGCTGGGTCGGGTCCGCCCGCGCGGAGTGCCTCGATCATTTCCTGGTCGTCAACGAGGCGCACCTGCGCCACATCCTCGCCGGCTATGTCGCTCACTACAACCGGGCGCGACCGCCCATGGGGCTGGGCCAGCAAACGCCGATCCCCTTCGCGCGGTGTAACGCACGCGGCCCAGGCAGGCGGCGGGATGTACTCGGTGGGCTGATCCGCGAGTACGACCGCGAGGCGGCATGACCCTTCGCCCCGGCATCGGATGGAGTATGCGCACCCTACAGGCGGCGTTCCTCGCGTACCTCGCTTGTCACGGGATGGCTGGTGATACCAGCGGCGCTACTCGGCGGCGGGGACGGGCTGCGGGGGCGGCGGGCCGGCGTAGTGGGCGCTGGGGCGGATCAGGCGGTTGTCGGCGGCCTGCTCCATGATGTGCGCGCACCAGCCGATCATGCGACTGGAGGTGAAGGTCGGGGTGAACATCTCGGGCGGCAGCCCCGCCGCCTCCATCACGACGCCGGCGTAGTACTCGACGTTGGCGTAGAGCTTGCGCCCCGGCTTCAGCTCCTCCAGGATGGCGACCACCTGCCGCTCGACCTGCTTGGCGAACGCGACGCGCGGCCCCTCGAGGCGCTCGGCCACGCGGCGCAGCAGCAGCGAGCGCGGGTCGTCGGTCTTGTAGACGGCGTGGCCGAAGCCCATGATCCGCCCGCCGCGCTCCACCGCGTCGCGGATCCAGGCGTCGGCGCGGTCGGGCGTGCCGATCGCCTCCAGCATCTCCAGCGCCCGGCTCGGGGCGCCGCCGTGCAGCGGGCCGGACATCGCGCCGATCGCGCCGACCACCGCCGCGGCGAGGTCCGCCCCGGTGGAGGTGATCACCCGCGCGGTGAACGTGGAGGCGTTGAAGCCGTGGTCGATCGTCGAGATCAGGTAGCGCTCGATCGCCCAGGCGTGCTCCCCGGTCGGCACCTCGCCGGTCAGCATGTAGAGGTAGTTGGCGGCGTAGGGGAGCTCGGGGTGCGGATCCACCGGCTCCAGCCCCTGGTTGAGCCGGTAGAGCGCCGCGAGGAGGGTCGGGGTGAGCGCGCAGACGCGCAGCGCCTGGCCGCGCAGCGTGCCGGCGTCGATGTCGAGCACCGGCGGGTAGCCCTCGACGCCGCCGAGGAGGGAGATGGCCGTCCGCAACCCCTGGAGCGGCTCGAAGCGCGCCCCGGCGCGGGCGATCGCGGGCAGGATGGGCGCGAGGGCCGCCGGGATGGCGCGCAGCGGGCGCGTCTCCGCCAGGAAGGCGGCCCGCCGGGCCAGCGAGGGGAGTTCGCCCTCGAACATCAGGTGCCAGACGTCCTCCAGCGGGCGCTGCTCGTTGAGCTCGATCGCGCTGTACTGGCGGTAGTGATAGAACCCCTCCTGCCCGCGCACGTCGCCGATCGCCGTCTCCGCGACGACCACCCCCTTCAGACCGCGCGGCACCTCGATATCGGGCTTGTCCACCGGCTGGATCCGCGCCAGCCTGGTCAGGTCGCGGATCGAGATGATGCCAACGAGCTCGCCCCCTTCCACCACCGGCAGGTGGCGATAGGGTTGCCCGGCCAGGCTGGTGAACGCGGTGGTCAGGTCCGCATCCGGCGTGGTCGTGGTCGGATCGGCGGTCATCCAGTCGCCGACGGTCGCGGTCGCGACATCGCCCCCCTCCGCGGCCAGCCGCAGCAGGTCGCGCTCGGTGAGGATGCCGACCGGGCGCTTCTGGTCGCAGACGAGGATCGCGCCGACGCGCCGCTCGTTCATCCGCCGCGCCGCCTCGGCCACCGTGCTGTCGGGCGCGATCGTCAACACCTGGCGGGTCATGATCTCCGCGACGGTGCGGGTCTTGGCGCTGGCGGTCATGGCGTTTCCTCCTTCGTGGGGGCACAGCCCCGGGGTGAGGCGGTACCGGATGCTGCCGGCCGCTTGACGAGGGTTCCCGCGCCGGCCCGCGGGCCACCCGCCGCCGCCGGGGATGTCAAGACCGGATCCGCGGCCAACGCAGGGACTCGTGGCCCGAGAGCGGGCGCGCACGAGGCACGACACCGGGGGGCACCATGGGGATTACCGCTTCACCCACGACCTGTCGCGCCATCTGCCGCGCCCGTCAACTGATTGTATCGCCGGGTGCGCCCCCCGTCCATGCCCCACTGTACCACGTCGCCCGCCAGGGCAGTGGCGACGCAGAGCGTACGCGCCGCTGGGGGCGTTGTCTTGGCTCCCGTCGTCATCCGGCCTGAATTTTTGGCAGTCCCGGGTGACGAGTGCCGGGATCAGCGACGGATGGCGACGGGAGCCAGCAACTGTCTCGGGTGTCAAGGGGCCGCAGTTCAGGGACGACTGATTCTCGTCGGTTCGCTGGTGCGGGGCGCGGTCCCGCGGG
>CADCWN010000115.1 GCA_902806415.1 uncultured Thermomicrobiales bacterium
AATGCCTGCCCGCCCTGCGACGCCTCTTCGAGGATCGCGACCAGCGTCTCGCCGAGGTTGCGGACACGCCCGGCGGCGAGGGCGGCCGGCACGGCGCGCACCGCCCAGGCGCGCGCGCCGAACGGCTCGATCGCGAAGCCGAGCGCCGCGAGATCGGCACCGGCGCTTTCGAGCGCCTCGATTTGCGGCGGGGTCAGGTCGAGGATGAGTGGTTCGAGGAGCAGTTGGCTGTCGGGCGCGGCGCGCTCGGCCCCCGCCAACAATTGGTCGAGGAGGATCCGCTCGTGCGCCGCGTGCTGGTCGATCAGGAAGACCCCCTCCGGCCCCTCGGCGATAATATACGAGGCTCCCGCCTGCCCGAGGACGCGCAGCGGCGGCAGACGACCGGGCGGGGTCTCCGGCGTCGGTCGCGGCCCACCGCGCGCCGTGGATGGCGGGATCGGCTGCGGCGCGCGCGCCAGCGCGGTGGCCGGCAGGCCGTCGCGCTCCGGCACCGCCGCGATCGCCGTGCGGATCGGCGATCCCTCCGGGTGCGGGGCGAGCGATTCCAGCGTTCCCGCAGGTCCATTTGGCCAGCGCAGTTGGACGCCGGAGTCGAGCGATCCTTGGCTGATCGGCGCGCCGTAGGTCGCCGCATGGAGGGTGAAATCGGGGATCGCCGCGCGACCGAAGTGCAGGACGGCGGCGCGGGTCGCGCGACTGAGGGCGCGGCAGACGGCGCGCTCGTCGAGGAAGCGAACCTCGCTCTTCGTCGGGTGGACGTTGACATCGACCAACTCGGGGGGGAGGGCGACATCGACCACCGCGAGCGGGTGGCGGCCGATCATCAGCAGGCTGTGATACGCCTCCTCCAGAGCGAAGCCGAGCGCGCGATTCTGAATCCAGCGCCCGTTGACGAAGAGCATGATCCCCTGGCGGTGGGCGCGGTTGAGGGCGGGCGCGCTGACATAGCCGTTGACCCGCACATTCGGTACCTCGGCCGCCTCGGGATCGAGTGGCAGCATCTGCGCGGCGACCTCCGCCCCGTGGACGCCGACGATCGCGTTGTGCCGGTCGCCGCCGCCGTCGGTCGCCAGGGTTCGCCGCCCGTCGATCAGCAGCTCGAAGCGCACCTCCGGACGGGCCAGCGCGTAGGCGGTGACGATCCGCCCGATCACACCATGCTCGGTCGGGGCCGCGCGCAGGAACTTGAGGCGGGCCGGGACGTTGGCGAAGAGTTCGCGCACCGTGATCGTGGTGCCGGGCGGGCAGGCGACCGGGCGCGGCGCGCTGCGCTCGGCCCCGCAGCCGACGATTTCGTGGCCCGATTGCGCCCTCGGCGGGCGACTGACGATCGTGACGCGGGCGACGGCGGAGAGCGAACCGAGCGCCTCGCCGCGAAAGCCGAGGGTGGCGATGTGCGCCAGATCATCGGCGGTGCGGAGCTTGCTGGTGGCGTGTTGCTGGAGGGCCAGGGGCAATTCGTCGCGCGGGATACCGCAGCCGTCGTCGGTCACCTTCAGCAACTCGCGCCCGCCAGCGCGCACCTCGACGCTGATCCGCCCCGCCCCGGCATCGAGCGCGTTCTCGATCAACTCCTTCACCGCCGAGGCGGGGCGCTCGACCACCTCGCCGGCGGCGATTTTCCCCACCAAGTCGGGCGGCAGCAGGGTGATCGGCATCGCGGAGCCTCGCTCTTCCTCGTCCTTGCGCGGCGGGTACGTACACCACCATCACGCGATAGTGTAGCATAGCGTGTCGGGTCGGACCGCGCGCGAGACTAGCCCAAGCCGTCCCCAAGCGGCTCACCAGATGGGTTCGACACGTGGGAGAAAGGAGCAAGTTAGCGGTGATGGGCGACGAGTCCCGCGCACGAATCCTGCTCATCGGGTTCCCCGGTCATCTCGCCTGGCGGGTCTGTGTCGCCCTGCTGCGCGACGCGCGAGTGGCGATCACCGCGCTCGTAGGGTCATCCGATCTCGGGCGGGCGGAGGTGGCGGCGCGCGAGTTGGACCGGCTCATCCCGGCTGCGAGCGGGCGTTTCGGCTGGTACCGGTGCGACTGGGAGGCGCGCGATCTCGGCCTCGGCGCGGCGATCGACGCGATCGTGGCCGAGACGACGGGGGTCGCCGACCTGACCGGCGTCGGCGATCCCTGCCTCCCTGCCGACAGCGGATCCCTCGGGACGCTGCTCGCGCTCGCCCCCCGCTGCCCGCACCTGCGCCGGTTCGACTTCCTCTCGACGGCGTTCGTCTCCGGCGAGCGGCGGGGGATCGTCGCCGAGGCCGACTTCGCGCGTGGGCAGGGGTTCGAGAACGACTGGGAAGAGGCGGCGTTCGCGGAGGAGCGCCGCGTGCGCGAGGCCCGCCTGCCGGTGCCGCCGACGATCTATCGACCCACCTTCCTCATCGGCGACTCGCGCAGCGGCGAGATCGATCGATTCACCGGGGCGTACACGATCCTGCGAC
>CADCWN010000116.1 GCA_902806415.1 uncultured Thermomicrobiales bacterium
GGACAGCCGGTGGTCCGCCGCCGTCCCGCCGACATGCCCGGGCCGCCCCGGCAGCAGGTGCGCGATCCGCACCCATTGGCCATCCCGCAACGCATACCGCCGTATCATCTCGCCCCCGCCTCACGCACGCCCGACCGTCACGCGGGGAGCCTACCACAACCGAGGACACGCCCTAGGCTTGACGTTGATAGGATCAAAACAAGCGTATGCGTACCAGAAGAGGAGGCACCATGCCGAACCGGACAGACGCGGTCGATCAGTTCATGCAGACGCTGGACCACCCCCTGAAAGCGGAGATCGAGCAGGTGCGGGGGATCATCCTCGACGCCGATGAGCAGATCACGGAGCAGATCAAGTGGAAAGCGCCCAGCTTCTGCTACCACGGCGACGATCGGGTGACGATGCGATTGCACCCACAGAACCGCCTCCAACTCGTCTTCCATCGCGGGGTCAAGGTGAAAGACAGCACCGATTTCGTCTTCGAGGACAGCACCGGCCTCTTGCAATGGGTCGCCAAAGACCGGGCCGTGGTCACGATCGATGATGTCGAGGCCCAAAGGGCGGCACTCATCACGGTCGTCAACCGGTGGATGGAAGCGACCAAATAGGGTCAGCGACACCACACAAGATCCCAGATCGATGCACACGTGCCCAACTCCCCTGACCCGACATGGCGGCACCGGGCGCAGCCGAGCCCCACCGACCGACCACTCGACGACAGTGCTTATGCGCGAAGCTGGCAGGCGGTTGAACCCCGAGACTACGCTCGGGACCAAGACCGCGCCTGGGGGCGTGCGCACCACGAAATACCGATGAACCGCACAATCCCCGCCGTCACGGGTTAGGATTCACGATACGCAATGCCCAATGGTCGCGGTGGGGTGCCCATAACGGATCTCACCGCCGCAGGGCGGTTTCGTGGCGGCGTGAGCCCCTCAAGGCACGGTCTTGGTCCCGAGCGTAGTCTCGGGGTTCAACCGCCTGCTATCAACCACTCACCCCTAACCCGCCAACCGGCGCACATCCACTCCACATCCGGCGGCTTCTTCCGCGCCGGCCAGCCCCGCCCCTGGTAAGCTACGCGCATGATCGTCACCCGGCGAGGAGGGGCAGATGGCAGGCCCGACCGAGCGCGTCCTGACCCGCCGCGAACTGGGCCGCGCGACCCTCGCCCGCCAACTGCTGCTCGACCGCGCCGCCCTCCCCGCCGAGGCGGCAATCGCGCGCCTGGCCGGCCTGCAAGCCCAGGTCGCCAACCCACCCTACATCGGCCTCTGGACACGCCTGCGCGATTTTCGCCGCGCCGACCTCACCGCCCTGCTCGAACGGCGCACGGTCGTCCGCGCCACGCTGATGCGCTCGACGATCCACCTCCTCACCGCCGAGGATTATCTCCTCTTCCGCCCCGCGCTCGGCCCGGCGCAGGTCCGCGCGCTGGTCGCCTTCTTCGGCCAGCGCCCCAGGGGGCTTGACATACCCCGCCTCGTCGCCACGGCCCGCGACGCCCTCGCGGAGCGCCCGCGCACCTTCGCCGAGCTCCGCCCCCTCCTCGCCGCGCTCGAACCGGGGCGCGATCCGGAGGCGCTGGCCTATGCGGTGCGGACCCATCTCCCGCTCATCCAGGTCTACCCCAGCGGCGCGTGGGGGTCGGCGGCACCCCCGCCTACGCCGAGGCCGAAGGCTGGCTCGGCAGCGCGCTCGCCGACCCGGCGGAGAGTTTTCGCGCCCTCGTCCTGCGCTACCTCGCGGCGTTCGGCCCCGCCTCGGCGCGCGACATCGGCACCTGGTCGGGCCTCACCCGCCTGGCCGGTGCGCTCGCGCCGCTGCACCCCGACCTCCGCACCTTCCGCGACGAGCGCGGCGTCGAGCTGTTCGACCTGCCGGACGCACCCCTGCCGCCCGCCGACACCCCGGCCCCGCCGCGCTTCCTGCCGGAGTACGACAACCTGATCCTCGCCCACGCCGACCGCACCCGCGTCATCGCCGACGCCGATCGCCCGCGCGTCTTCCTCTCCGCCGCTCGCGTCCTCGGCACCTTCCTGCTCGACGGCGTCGTCGCCGGGACCTGGAAGGTCGAGCGCGCCCCGCGCGCCGCCACCCTCGTCATCACCCCGTTCGCCCCGCTCCCCGACGCCGACCGCGACGCCCTCCTCGCCGAGGCCGAACCGCTCCTCCGCTTCATCGAGGACAGCGCCGAGGCGCGCACGGTGCGCTTCGCTCAGTAGTCCGGACTCCAGACTCCGGTCTGCCCTTCACCGATCCTTCGGCAAATACCCATCCCCATACGACTCGTAATTCGCCAGCAGCGCATCCGCCAGTCGGTCGCCCCAGGCGGTGCGCACCTCCTCGTCGGTCGTCGCGACCGCCAGCACCAGCGTGTAGCGCCGCGTCTCCAGGTTCGCGATCACCTCGTCGGGTTGCCAGTGGCCCTCGCGGATCATCAGCGACGCCAGGAACGGATCGTCGATCACCACCGGGCGCTCGCGCATCACCAGGTAGCCGGGATCGTCGGCCAGGATCAGCACCGGATCGCGCACCGCGTCCACCTGCTGCAATGTCGGGTTCAGGTCCCGCTCGTTCAGCGGCAGGGTCGGCACGTAGAGCCCGACGATGAACAGCGTGTAGGCACGGAAGAGGTGGACCCCCACTAGCAGCAGGCTCACCGCGCCGAGGGTCGCGGCGAGCGGGCGGGCGGCGCGCAGGAAGCTGCCGACCCCCAGCGCCGCCGCCAGCCCGAGCGCCAGGCAGAACTCGACGTAGTAGTTGCGCGCCGCCCCATCCGACCCAACCATCACCATCACCGCCGCCGCCGTCAGCGGGAAATAGCTCAGCGGCGAGCGCGGGCGTCGCCGGACCGCCCAGACGGTGTAGAGGAGCGCCGCGCCCAGCAGCGGCCAGTGCTGCCCGATGAACTTCTCGTTCAGGCCGATGAAGCGGTCCTGCCGCCACGGTCGCCGGTTATACGTAATCAGGTGATCGTAGAGGGTCGGCCCCACGAACGCCCAGAGCGTCCCCAGCGCCACGGCCACCGTCGCGGCGCAGGTGAGCAGGAACGCCAGCCCGACGCGCCAATGCTGGCGCGTCGCCGCGATCAGGATCGCCAGCGCGGCGAACCCGACCGACTGCTTCGTCAGCCCCGCCAGCGCGCAGCAAAAGCCCGCCCCGATCGCCCCACGCCGGTCGGGGAAGGCCGCGTAGGCGGCCAGGCCGCAGGCCGCGAACGCGAGGGCGGTCATATCCGGCTTGGCGATCGTGATCTGCTGGAAGACCGGCACGGTGCAGAGGAACGCCGCGCCCCCGAGGACGCCGATCCCCGCCCGCCAGGCCCGCCCGCCCTCGACGGTGAACGCCACCGCCACGCCCCCCGCGATCGCCGCCGCGATCCCGCCGAGGGTCGCCAGCGCCCGCCCGGTGATGTAGCTCGACGACCCCGGATCGAGCGCCCAGAGGATCAGGTAAATCGGCGGGTAATTCCCGGCGGTGAAGCGATCGGCCCGCTCGGGGCCGTAGATCGCGCGCAGGCTGCCGATGAAGTCCGCGTCCATCAGCTGGCTCTCGTGGAGCATCGTGGACTCGCCGCCGTGGATCTCGAACGGCCAGCGCAGGATCGTCAGCGCCGTCCAGCAGTAGTAGGCCGCCCGCAACGCCATCAGCGCCGCCAATGCCAGCACGATCGCCCCGACGATCCGCCGCGCCAGCGCTATCGCCCGCTCGTCACCGCCCACCGCAGCCCGCTCGTTCGCCCCGATCATCCCGGCTATCGCCCCCTTGTCATCATCCTCGTTCACAACGCCGCGCCCACCCGAAACGTCGCGGGCGGCACGCGCCATGCGTCGGAAGTCCGGGGAATGATAGCCCGAAGTGGAGGGAAGAAACGATGCCCGCCCCGCCGACGATCGCCATGTACGCCGACCCGACCTGCCCCTACGCCTACCTCGCCGCCTATCGGCTGCACCAATTGCGCGACGAGTGGCGCGGCAAGATCCGCGTGGTGCACAAGAGCCTCGCGCTCGAATACGTCAACCGGCAGCCGACCCCGAAGCGGATCCTCGATGTTGAGACACCGGTCCTCCTCGCACCCGAGCCGGGGATCCCCTACAGTCCCTGGCACCGCCCGGACAGCGAGTGGCCGGTGACGGTCTGGCCCGCGTTCGAGGCGGTGAAGTGCGCCGAGCGCCAGGACCTCGATCTCGCCGATGACCTCGACTGGGCCGTGCGCGTCGCCTTCTTCGCCGAGAGCCGCTGCATCGCCCTGCGCCACGTCCTCTTCGCGCTGGCCGAGGGGATCGGCCTCGACATGGCCCGCTTCGCCGCCGACTTCGACGGGGGCGCGACCAAGCCCCTCGTCCTGGTGGAGGCCCGGACGGGCTGGGAACAGCTCAAGGTCGAGGGCAGCCCCACCTTCATCCTGCCCGACGGCGAACAGCGCCCCTACCTCGGCCTGCCCAAGCTCGACCTCGACAAAGACCGACACTTCCGCCCGACCCTGAAACGCCCCGCCCCCACCGACCCGCTCGCCCCTTATCGTCAACTGCTCGCCGACGCCCAGCGCCAAACCGCCTGAGTCCGGGGAGGGCTATGACCTCGCCAGCGGGCAGGGCGGTGGGGGATGTAGGGGCGTATTGCATACGCCCGCCCCACGCCGGGGATGTCTACAGAGGTAGGCGGGGGGGCCGACGTGCGGGCGTATGCAATACGCCCCTACAACCGACAGTGGGCAGCATCCAGTGAGGTGAGCACGCCCCAAGCACTTGGCTGTATGTGGGTCTTGCAGTGGGGCGCCGCCACCAAACGCAGGAGCGTATCGCCCACGCCCAGCCCACCCCAACGCCACCACAACACCCGCGCGATACCGTACACGCCACAAGGAGGCGGGCGGGGGATACATCATCCCCCGCCCGCCTTTACCCCCTACGGGGATTCTCGCGCTCACAGATCGGGTACTACGCTCCACCTCCCGGCGCTGGGCTCGCCCCACCCTACGGCAGTGGGCTCGCCTCCGGACTCGGCGAGGGTGAAGCCTCCAGGCTGGGCGAGGGGCTGGGCGACGGACTCGGTGACGCCGACGGGCTCGGCGACGCTGACGGGCTGGGCGATGGGCTCGGCGACGGACTCGGCGACGGCGAGGGCGACGGGCTCGCGCTCGGCGACGCCAATGGGCTCGGGGATGGTGTCGGCGAGGGCTCATCGCTCGGCTCGGGCTCGCTCGATGGGCTCGGGCTCGGCGACGGGCTCGGCGAGGCCGACGGACTCGGACTCGGGCTGGCCGACGGGCTCGGGCTCGGCGACGGCGATGTCGCCGGGCTCGTCCGCCAGGTGTAGTACTGGAGGCCGGTGTTCGCCAACTCGA
>CADCWN010000117.1 GCA_902806415.1 uncultured Thermomicrobiales bacterium
AGGGCTTGGCCGCGGAAGGAGTAAACGGCCGGCGCAGGCGCGCCCCATGCTCGGCGGGCTGCACCATGACCATCAGCGGGCCGCCTGAGCACGCCGCGCCGTGGGGCGGTGAGCGGATGCGGGAAGTGGCCGAGACAGCGGTTTCAATCGCCCTCGACGCCCAACCGCTGTCGCGCCTCCCCACCCGACGTTCTGCGCACCCGCACCTGTCCGGTCAGTCAGTGCCAAGTGGGGCGCGAGGTGCTACGCTGGTGCCGTTCGCCTGGGTGGTGGCATGTCGCAAGGGGGTGGCCGGATGCTCGCGGTCCTGCGTCGGCGAAACTTCGCGCTGGTCTGGTTCGCGGGGCTGATCTCGCTCACCGGCGACTGGTTCCTGATCGTCGCGCGGCCACTCGTCGTCTACCAACTGACCGGCTCGGTCGCCGCCACCGCCCTCGCCGCCGCCAGCCGACTCCTGCCCCAACTCCTCCTCGGCTCGGTCGCGGGCGTCTTCGTCGATCGCTGGGACCGCCGCCGCACCATGCTCAGCTGTAACCTCCTGCTGGGCTGCTGCCTCCTCACCCTGACCCTGGTGCGCTCGGCCGATTGGCTCTGGCTCCTCTACCTCCAGTCGATCGCGCAATCGGTGCTGGCCCAATTCCTCCGCCCCGCCGAGAACGCCCTCGTCCCCCGGCTGGTCGACGAGGCCGACCTCGTCCCCGCCAACGCGCTGAACGGGCTGAACAACAACCTCGCCCGGCTGGTCGGGCCGCCCCTCGGCGGCCTGGTCGTCGCGGCCTGGGGCCTCACCGGCGCGGCCCTGATCGACGCCGCCACGTTCTTCATCGCCGCCGGGATGCTCGCCCGCGTCCGGGTCGATGGCCGCGCGGTCCGCGCCACCACCGCCGATGCCGACCCCGACCACCTCCCGACCCGCGCCTGGACGACAATGTGGCGCGATCTGGCGACCGGGCTGGCCCTGGTGCGCCAGAACCGCCTCATCGCCGTCATCTTCCTCTTCTGGGCGGTCAGCGGCATCGGCGAGGGCTTATTCTCGTCCCTCTTCGCCCCCTTCGTCACCACCGTCCTCGAAGGTGGCAGCGTGGCCTTCGGCACGATCGTCGCCGCCCAGGCGGTCGGCGGCCTGGTCGGCAGCGCGGCGATCGGCCGCATCGGCAGGTTCATATCGCCCGGGAAGCTGCTGGGCCTCGGCGCGGTCGGCCTCGGCGCGATCGATCTCTGCACCATCAACGCGCACCGCGTCGCGCCCGGGCTCCTCCTGCCGCTCTTCTTCATGGTCGTCGTCGGCATCCCCGGCGCGGGCATCGACGTCGGCTCCACCACGCTCATCCAGACCACCGTCGCCGACGCGTATCGCGGGCGCATCTTCGGCGCGATCAGCGCGCTGGGCGCCCTCAGCATGCTCGTCGGCACCGCCCTGGCGGGGACGCTCGGCGACCGCCTGGGGATCGTGACGCTGCTCAACGTCGAGGGCGCGCTCTTCGTCGCCGCCGGTCTCGTCGTCCTCACCGTCGTCGCCGCCGCCACCACCGCCAACATCGCCGACCGCGCCCGCCCCGCCCCCGAAGCCAGCCTGTAGCCGCCGGGGGCGCCACAGCGAGGAACAGCTCCTTCCCCTTGGTACTGCTCAGGGTCACAATGACACCATCGGAGGCTGGTCATGGCCCGTTATCCATCCCGGTGGTCTCGGATGGATAACGTGCCATGACAGGGGCCTGCGAGTGGGCGACGCCAACCGGAGTCGGTGGGGCGACACGGTGCAGGGCAACCCTCACCGCGTAGTCGCGCCGACGGTCGAGGGTGTCAGGAACGCGCCGCGCTAGACCTGGGGATCGCGATCCAGGCTGTGGATGAAGCCCCGGATCAGCTCCTGCTGGGCGGGCACGCCGAGCACCTGGAAGAGGTAGCGCAGCTCACCCGGATCGTCGGCGCGCTCCAGGGCCTCCGCAAAGC
>CADCWN010000118.1 GCA_902806415.1 uncultured Thermomicrobiales bacterium
GCACGATCCAGAGCCACATGCGCCAGGCACGCCCGTCGCCTGTCGTGGCTAACTTCTCCATCCGCGGACTAGTTTTAACACTGTCTCAGCAAGAGTGCCAGGATCCTCGGCCGGATGGAGAAAGTAGCCACGACAGGGGCGGGCGCTTTTTTGTGCGCTGGCATCGGAGTTGCAACGGGCAATATGACGGTGTGACGAGGAATGGGAGGTGGCGCGCATGGCGGAAGGCACGATCAAGACGATCCGCGACGAGAAGGGATTCGGGTTCATCACGCCCGAGGATGGGGGCAAGGACATTTTCTTCCACGCCTCGGTCGTCCAGGACACCACGTTCGACCAGCTCCGGGAGGGGGACCGCGTCTCCTTCGGCGCGGGGCCGGACCAGCGCGACCCGAGCCGGATGCGGGCGGAGTTCGTGCGCCTGCTCGACTAGGGCAGGCCCGGATGGCGGCGCGGCGGTCGGGAGCGAGGAGGGGCACGATGGCATACCAGGCGCTGCTGCGCGGGCTCGTGGCGGGGGCGGCGGGGGTGGCCGCGATGACCGCCGGGGAGAAGCTCGAGCAGGCGTTCACGCGGCGACCGAACTCATTCGTCCCGGCCCACACGCTGGCGCGGTTGCTGCGGCTGCAACATCCCGATGCCGACGCGGTGGGCCGCAACTGGGCGATGCACTGGGGGCAGGGGATCCTGCTCGGCGCGGTGCGCGGGCTGATGGCCGAGCGGGGGCTGCGCGGACCGGTCGGCGCGCTCCTCTTCGCGAACCTGCGACTGCTCAACGACCAGGCGCTGGAGAACGCGACCGGGGCCGGGGCGCCGCCGTGGACCTGGCCCGTGGACGAGCAGCTCATCGACATCGCCCACAAGGGGGTCTACGCCGTCATCACCGGCCTGGTCGCCGACCGGCTAATCGCAGGGCCGCCCGGCATCCCGGCGCCCCGCAGGCCGTGGGCCGTACGGTAGCTACTCCCGGACATCGCCCACCCAACGGCGTATGAGAGCGGTATACCCCCTCCCTGCCCCCGCGTCGGCACGCCGACACAGGAACGGGACGGGTGCCCCTTTATGCCTGGAGTCGTCCGGCAGCCTGACCCCGCCGCCCGTCGCGCAGGGGGGGGCATTGGGCAGCGCGGCGGGAGACGGTCCGCGATGTGATCGAGCATACGGTCGCGGAACGCCCCCGGCGAGAGGGATACCTCGCACCGCGCGCACAAGCATAAATAGCCCAGCTGTGCTGGCCGAAAAGTATATCCGTTGGCCAGCGGGCCTTTTCGGCCGGACGTCCTCGTGATCAAGCAGGTGCTCCGGCAGCAAAGCTGACCGGTTTATCAGGCGGATGTACTTTTCGACCAGCACAGGTCTGCGCGATCGGCGCTGGAGCAGATGGGGTTGGTGCCGGAGCAGCGCGATCTCGAGGTCCTTCGCGTGCTCGACGCGTCGTGTGCCGACGACGAGATCGACCATGAATCCCGCTGGGTGCGTGAGTGCCGCCCGAACTATGCCCCATCCCCCCGCTGATCGCCGACATCTACCACGTCAGGCCATCATACCGAACGGGACGGGGCAATCGGGCGGTGTCATGGGGTTCAGGCGAGCGCAGATGAGGTTCCCGCGCGTTACGGGGTTGTTCTACGCTGTCTGTGGCACGCTACTCGCATAGTGACTGGTGGCGCGGCGGGTGGCCGCGCATGGCGAGGGAGGGTGACGATGACGACGGGCGGCGCGGCGCGGGAAGTGTACTCCGATCACGACTTCAATCTGTCCAGGAACTGCGCGCACTGCGGCAAGCGGGTGCAACGCGACGAGGAGGGGCGGAGCATTCACCCCGTCCTGGCGATCACCACGCGCGATACCGGCCACGACGGTGACGAGGCGAGCACGCTCTGCAGCCAGTGCCTGAGCGACGACGGCATCGAGTCGTGTTTCCAGGGGGCGATGGGGCACGCCGACGATCCGGCGGACTTGCGCTACATCTACCAGGTGCTCGGCGTGCCGGAACAGCAGGATATGATCCGGGATTTTATCCACGGCCTGGATAACGACTTCCAGATCTAGCGCAGCACGTTCTTGCTGCAATCGAGTTGCTGTCCTACTCGGTTAGTCCGGCCGGTGCCCAATCCTGATACTCCCGCCTCCCGGTGACGGAGGTGCACACCGGATGCGCTAACCGGCCACCACAAGGGGCCTCTCGCGGCCCGGCGCTCGAACGCGTCGGTGTGGGTCTCCCCGTTATCCTGGCATGGTCGCCACCCCCGGCTCACCACGCCACTCGCGCGAGGGTTGTACCATCGGGGCAGGCAATAATGCGGCGATGGAATGGGACGCACCGCCTGGGCGATGCCCTCATCCCCACCCCGGCACCCTCTCGACTCCCACCAATTCCTGCTCGGCGTTCCGCGCGCTGCCCTGCCACTCGTGCTCCCGATAGCGGTGAGCACACGGGGCCGCCGCGCCCGCCGGGGCTGGCACGCGGCTTGCTCCCGTGGTCGCGCGCCCCAGGTCGGGGACGCGCGGGATGCGAGGAGGTGCCGGGGTGAGTTCGGGCGAGGACACCACGATCGTCGACAACGAGGTCTACAACCTGCTGATGGCGACCGCGAGCAAGCTGGAGGGGCTGGCCGCTTACGACAAGTACGCGCGGGATGGCCAGGCCAACGACCCGCTCTGGCGGGAGCTGCGGCAGCAGGACGAGCAGGCGGTGCGCCGCCTCCTCCAGCAGCTCGAGCAGTTCGCGCAGCAGGGCAAGCTGAGGGCGCAGTAGCGCGGCGACGGGCCGCGGCACGGCCCCATACGCCCGCCCCCGCCAGCCGCGGGGGCGGGCGTTGCCATAGGCGACCGATCGCGCGGCGGTATGGCCCGCTCGGCGCGCAGCGCACCGCCCGGATTAGCGCGGGCGTCGCGCGGACCAGGTTGCGGGCGGCGGGGACGAGGGCGAGCATGTCAGCCAACGCGAACGGCTTCCGCACCAACGCGACCGCGCCGTAGCGCGTCATCAGCCGGCGCGCCCGGTCGAGGTGGGCCGGATCGGTCGAGACGGTGGTCATCGGGATCCCGGCCGTCGCCGCGCCAGCGTGGGGCGCCACCAGCAGGGGGGGCGTTGGGGTGTGCACTGATGCGGAAGGTGAGGAACGGCCCGGGAAAACCCGAGCCGGGGGTGGTCGCGCAAGAGTCTGGCGCGTCTGCAGGGCGGCTGTCGGCGTATCCCAAGCGCGCAACAGCGGCGATATCGGCGGCGCGGTACCCTGTCGCGGCTACCACCCCATCCGTGGTTGGCATCTGGCGCTTTGGGGCGCGGCGTACTGGGAGTCGGCCATGGCTGCGCGTGGTGGTGGCCCCGGCACCCGATCACCCGCCACCGCCGTCCCTGCCCCTCCGGCATTGCCCTCGCCCGCTGCCCTTCTGCTACTATGCGCGCCGGTCTGCGGCGGCGGGGCGCGGCCGCGTTGGCACGGGAGGAGGGGGCATGGCGCAGCGGCGGATCGGCCTGATCGGGCTCGGCTCGATGGGACGCGGCATGGGCCGCAATCTGATCAAGAATGGCTTCGCGCTGACGGTCCACGACGCGAACCCGGACGCGGCCGAGTCGCTGCCCGGCGCGCTGGTGGCCCTGACGCCGCGTCTGGTCGCCGAACGCTCGGAGATCGTGATCACTGTGCTGCCGGATGGCCCCGATGTCGAGGCGGCGGCGCTCGGTCCCGATGGGATCGCCGCCGGGGCGCGTCCCGGCACGATCCTGATCGATTGCAGCACGGTCGCCCCGTCAGCCTCGCGGGCGCTCGGCGCGGCCCTGGCCGGGCGCGGCGTGCGGCTGATCGACGCCGCGATGGGGCGCTCGTCGCCGGAGGCGGAGGCGGGGACGCTCCTCTTCATGGTCGGCGCCACGCCGGAGGATTTCGCCACGGTCGAGTCGGTGCTGCGGGCGATGGGGAGCGATGTCTTCCACGTCGGCCCGCCGGGGCACGGGATCACCATGAAGCTGATCCACAACCTGCTGTCGCTGACGATGCTGGCCGCCAGCGCGGAGGCGATGGTGCTGGCGGGCAAGGCCGGGCTGGACCTGCGCCGGACGCTGGCCGTGTTGCAGGCGAGCACGACGGGGCACGGCCACCTGCGCGGGGCGATCCCGCAGCAAGTGTTGACCGGGGATTACACCCCCGGATTCCGCATCGCGCTCGGCCAGAAGGACATGCGCCTGGGCCGCGAGCTGGCCGCCGGGCTGGGGGTGCCGCTGCAGACGCTGGCGATCGCCGGGGAGGTCTACGACGCCGCCGTGGACAAGGGGCGCGGCGACTGGGC
>CADCWN010000119.1 GCA_902806415.1 uncultured Thermomicrobiales bacterium
GCGGCGAACCGGGTGCAGAAGGTGCTGGAGGACGCGAACATCAAGCTGGCCTCGGTCGTCTCCGACGTGCTCGGGGTGAGCGGGCGGCTGATGCTCGAGGCGATCATCGCCGGCGAGACCGACCCGGGTGCCCTGGCGGCGCTGGCGAAGGGGCGGCTGTGCACGAAGCGGGCGGCCCTCGTCGAGGCCCTGACCGGGCGGGTGCGCGACCACCATCGCCTGCTGCTGCGCGAGCTGCTGGGGCACCTCGACTACCTCGACGGCGCCATCGGGCGCCTCAGCGCCGAGATCGCCGCGCGGCTGCACCCGTTCGCCGCCGATCTGGCGCTGCTGTGCTCCATCGCCGGCATCAAGGGGCGCGTCGCCGAGGTCCTGCTCGCGGAGATCGGGACGGACATGGGCGCGTGGCCCGATGCCCGGCACCTCTGCTCCTGGGCGGCGCTCTGCCCGGGCAACAACCAGAGCGGCGGCAAGCAGCGCAGCGGGCGGACCCGGCACGGCAACCGCTGGCTAAAGGGCGTGCTCCTGCAGGCGGCGCTGGCCGCCACCCGCGTCAAGGACGGGTATCTGGGGGCGCAGTTCCGGCGCATCGCCAAGCGGCGCGGGGCGCAGCGGGCGGCGATCGCCGTGGCCCACAGCCTGCTGACCATCGTCTACCATGTGCTCAAGCATGGCACCCCGTACCAGGAGCTGGGCGCGAGCTACTTCGACCGCTTCGACACCGACCGGCAGGCACGCTACCACCTGCGCCGTCTCGCTGAACTGGGCTACGAGCCCACGGCGCTGCCCCAACCAGCAGCCTAACACCGCGAGGGGGACTATCTTCTGGGAAAAGCGGCGCTGATCGGCGGGGTTATCGATCCTGCGTCGCTGTCCCGGTCGGTCGCGCCGTAGAATCATCGCCCATCGCCCAGATGAGGATCGTCCCGGCGGTGCAGTTGTACCACCGGAGCACCAGCCCATCGCCCGGGGCGAGGGTGTGCGGATATTTGGCCGCCTGCGCGGGGAAGAAGGCGCTCAAGCGTGGCTGCTCCCCCCGATTGAACGCATCGAGGAAGCCCGCGACCAGGGCGACGAC